>JAKEHD010000257.1 GCA_022615215.1 Blastocatellia bacterium | reverse complement strand
GGGCGCACACACAGGTGCGCCCCTACCCAAAAACATTTTCTTGAAATCTATACCTGTGGTTTGAGAGGAATGAGTTCTTCGCTTAAACGCTATTCGCTCGTGGCAAGCGCGGCCGCTATGCTCACGGGCTTTTTGGCGCTCGCCGGGTGGTGGCTCGATATTTCGGTCCTGAAAGGCGTTTTTCCCGGACTCGCCACTATGAAAGCCAATACGGCGATCTCTTTTCTTCTGGCGGGCGTGTCGCTTTATTTGTTGCTGACGGGCTGGATGGGCCGTCGCGGGCGGGTGATCGCGCTGGCGTGCGCAGGCGCGGTCACAGTGATCGCTTTGCTCACGCTCGGCCAGTACATGCTTGATCGGGAAATGGGAATAGACCAGTTACTGTTCGAGGATGTCTCAACACCTTCCGCATCGCATCCGGGCAGGATGTCGCCGGTGACGGCCGCGGGCTTTTTCTGCTTATGTCTCGCTCTCTTGATGCTGGACATCAGGCGCGCTCTGGGCTTCGTGCAAGGGCTGATGCTGGCGGTCTTTTTGATTTCTTTGATAGCTCTGGTCGGGTACATATACGATGTGGAGTTCCTCTACAGAGTAGCTCCCTTCAGTTCGATGGCCTTGCACACCGTTATAGGTTTCATACTGTTAAGCACGGCAGTCCTGTGCGCCCGTCCCGATCGCGGGTTTATGAAGATCATTGCAGGCAGTGATGCAGGGGGGATAATGGCGCGCCGTTTGTTGCCCGCTGTAATCGCTCTGCCGCTAGCGATAGGCTGGATAAACCTGCTGGCGGCGCAAAGGGGGATATATTCGCATGAACTCAGGATAGCGGTCGTCACGGTGACGAGCATAATAGTATTCGGCACGCTGATCTGGTTGAACGCCCGCTCGCTGTTTCAGATGGAGGCCGAGCGCCGTCAGGCAGAGAAGAAGTTCGAAGAGTTGTTGGAATCAGCCCCCGACGCGATGGTCATAGTCAACGAAGAGGGCGAGATCGTGCTCGTGAATTCACAGACCGAAAAGTTGTTCGGCTACAGGCGAGAGAATATATTAGGACGAAAAGTCGAGATGCTTGTGCCTGAGCAGTATCGGGGCATTCATAAGAAACACAGGGCGGAGTATTTCACGCAACCGCAAGCGAGAAGTATGGGGCAGGAGCGAGACCTCTACGGACGGCGCGAGGATGGAAGCCAGTTCCCTATATCGGTCAGCCTCAGCCCGCTTGTGACCAAAGAAGGGACGCTCGTCACTGCCGCTATACGAGACGTCACAGATCGCAAGCGTGCGGAAGAGGCGCTTGCCGAGCAGTCCGACGAACTCACGCGGCAGGCTGCGGAACTGGCGCGCTCCAACGCCGAGCTTTCACAATTTGCCTATGTCGCTTCGCACGACCTTCAGGAACCGCTGCGCGCCATCGCCGGTTGCGTTCAACTCCTCCAACACCGATTCGAGGGCGAACTCGACTCTCGGACTCAGGAATTGATCTCGCACACCGTAGACGGGGCCACGCGCATGCAGTCGCTCATCAACGACCTGCTGACGCTTTCGCGCGTGGGCGCGCGGGGCGAACCCTTTAAGAGTATCGATAGCTCTATACCGCTGGAACGTGCGCTCGCCAATCTGCGGGCTTCCATCGCAGAGAGCAGCGCCGTTGTGACGCACGGTCCCCTGCCGGAAGTGAATGCCGACCCGACGCAACTGACGCAGTTGTTTCAGAACCTTGTCGGCAATGCCATGAAGTTCCGGAGCGATGAAGCCCTCCCAATAGTGCATATATCGGCGGAGCAACAGGAGCGACACGGAGACACGGAGACGGTTGACTCGACTACGAGTCGGGGACACGGAGACTCTTTCACCTCGTCGCCGCGTCCCCCCGTCACCGCGTCCCTTCCTCATGGAGAGTGGGTATTTTCAGTACGGGACAACGGCATAGGAATCGAGCCGGAGTATAGCGAACGCATATTCGGGGTCTTTCAACGCCTGCATACGAGGAAAGAGTATCCGGGCACGGGGATAGGCCTGGCTATTTGCAAGAAGATAGTTGAGCGACATGGCGGGCGTATATGGGTAGAATCGGAGCCGGGCAAAGGGGCTACGTTTTACTTCACCCTGCCGGATTTGAACAGGGGTCGGGATTCGGGGGGAAGGATGAAGGGTGAAGGATGAAGGGTGAAGGAGATTGCGGATTTATCATGCATCGCGGCTGATAGCTGATAGCTGATGGCTGATGGCTGATGGCTGATGGCTGACCACTGATCGAAGGAGGATTCGGATGTGTACTCAGCTCAGAGTATTGATCGTAGACGATTCGACTAATGACGCTATATTGATCGAGCGCGAACTCAGGCGCGGCGGTTACGATCTCTTTTTCAAACGCGTCGATACGGCCGCCGACATGGAGGCGGCGCTCGACGGGGAGGAATGGGACGCGGTCGTGGCCGATTACGTGATACCCGGATTCGGCGGGCTTGCGGCGCTCGCGCTCTTGAAGGAAAAAGGACTGGACCTGCCGTTCGTAATAGTATCGGGCGCTCTCGGAGAAGAGACGGCTGTGGAAGTGATGAGGGCCGGCGCGCACGACTATATCATGAAAGACAGGCTCGCGCGGCTGGTCCCTGCAATCGAGCGCGAGGCGAATGTGCGACGTGAGCGCAAACGCGCCGATTCGGCGCTGCGCGAGAGCGAAGCCCGGTTCAAACGGCTGGTCGAACCCAACATCATAGGCATCATCGTGGCGGACACGCGCGGCAGTATTACGGAAGCCAACGACGCATTCCTCAAGATGGTAGGCTACGCGCGGGAAGAACTGCCCCTCCGATGGGACGAGATGACTCCGCCCGAATATCGCCCCGGAGATGAGGAAGTGATCGAGCGATTGAAGGTGTCCGACATAATCGCGCCCTTTGAGAAAGAGTATATCCGCAAGGACGGCTCTCGCGTCCCTGTGCTGATAGGCGGCTCTCTTCTGGAGTCGTCCAGGGACGATTGTATATGCTTCGTCATCGATCTGACCGAGCGAAAAAGGCTCGAACGACAGCTTCACCAATCGCAAAAGATGGAAGCTATCGGAAGGCTTGCGGGCGGGGTGGCTCATGATTTCAACAATTTGCTGACCGCCATAACAGGTTATTCGGATCTCCTGCTTATGCGCCTGTCCGATACGGATCCGCAGCACTCTAGCTTGCAGGAAATAAAGAACGCGGGCGACCGGGCCGCCGCCTTGACCCGACGGCTCCTCGTCTTCAGCCACAAGCAGGTGCTTCAACCGAAAGTGCTCGACCTGGGCGAAACAATCGCCTCAAGCGTCGAAATGCTTCGCCGTCTCATCGGAGAGCGGGTAGAACTCGTCACGGTTTTAGACCCGAACCTGGGACGGGTCAAAGCGGACCCCGCGCAGATGGAAGAGGTGATTATGAACCTTGCGACCAACGCCCGAGACGCGATGCCCGAAGGCGGCAAGCTCATAATAGAGGCTGCAAATATTTACCTCGATGAAGCATACGGCCGCAGCGAGTTCGGGACCGGGCCGGGCCATTACGTTATGTTGAGCGTCGCCGACACAGGCTGCGGCATGGATGAAGAGACCCGCTCTCACCTCTTCGAGCCTTTCTTCACCACGAAGGAGAAGGGCAAGGGAACGGGCCTCGGCCTTTCGACCGTCTACGGCATAGTCAAGCAAAGCGGCGGGCACATAAAAGCCTACAGCGAAACGGGCATCGGGACTACCTTTAAAATCTTCCTGCCGCGCGTCGAAGGCGAGGCCGATAGCCTGAGAGTGCGAGCTTCAGGCGATGAGATGCTGCGCGGTTCTGAGACGGTCCTTCTGGTCGAAGACGAAGAGATAGTGCGGAGGCTTGCGCGCAACATACTAGACGCGGGCGGCTATCGTGTGCTTGAGGCCGCAGACGCTGCCGAGGCGCTGGAAATCTGCGAGCGGTGCGAAGATCAGATTGATTTGATGTTGACCGATGTGGTTATGCCGAGGATGAACGGATTCAAACTGGCCGAGAGAGCTACAATCCTGCGCCCCGCGATGAAGGTGCTTTACATGTCGGGCTACACCGGCAATGCGCTGTTCAATGAAGGGGTGGCGCAAAACGAAGTGGCCTTTCTGCAAAAGCCGTTCACGGCTTACGACCTGACTTATAAACTTCGAGAAGTGCTCGACGGGCGACGCGAAGAGCAGACATAAATCAAGGTTCGGAGTATAGCCAACAGGGCAGCTACAGGCTTTTAGAATGTCTTTCGAAGTGCCTATTCCGCCGGTTAAGCGGGTAGCTTTTAAGCGCATTGTAGCCCCGATGCGACTATATTGACGACCTCCCGGCGACCGACGAAGTACCAAAAACGCAAGATATCAAGCTTCCCGCAATTGGGGTAGCGACAAGTTTTGCCCTTGCATTCTATGGCCTTTCCAGAATTCGTGCCTCATTTTATTAAACTCAAGTCCAACTATTTATGCACTTAGTCGTTACTCTCAGGCTGCCTCCTTGATGCCATTTAGAATAGAGGCGTAAGATCACCAGTTGAGCAACTGTATAGTTGCGCAACTGTATGGTTGCGCAACATCACTGGGAGGTGATTATGCCAAAGCCGGTAATAGGAGGGGTTCCTCGCGGAGAAGACCTGTTTGGGCGGGAAGAGTTGATCGAGAATCTGTGGGAAAGACTCGAACGCGATAATGTTCTACTGGTTGCGCCGAGAAGGTTTGGCAAAACGGGCATTATGTACCATCTTCTCGACTATCCGCAGGAAGGATTCCGCCCCATCTTCATCAATGTCGAGCATATACTGACGGCGGGCGATTTCATGGTCGAGTTAATGGCGATCCTTTTACGCGATCATCATTTTGCGCGTGCGGTCAGCAGCCTGTGGCAAGGGACCAAAGGGTTTGGCAGGTTTCTCCAAAACCTTCCTTCGAGCATCGACCTGGGAGGGATAAAAGTTGAGTTGCGCGAGAAAACAGATGTCCCTGAAAAATGGATATCTTATGGCGAAAGAGTGATGTCGCTTCTGTCAAAAGAAGAGCCGCGATTGTTACTGCTCCTCGACGAATTTGCCGTGATGATAGACAGCATTTCCAAGAGAGACAGTGAGGAGGCCAAGCGTCTACTCCACTGGTTTCGCTCCGCGCGCATCGCGCCCGATACGGGAACCCGCTTCGTCATAGGAGGGTCGATCAATCTTATATCCACACTCGATGCAATGCGTCTGGTCGATACGGTCAATGATCTGTCCGTCGAGAGGTTGCAACCCTTCGCCCTTGAGACTGCCGCCGCATATGTGAAAGCCATTTTCGCTTCCCGTGATATAGACCTCGACTCAGAGTTGGCAGACTCCATCCTCGAACTGGTCGGGGAGCCGGTGCCATACTTCCTGGCTGTTCTCTTGATGGCAATACTCGACCGCCAACGTGCTATCGGGAGTCCGATCTCAGCCGATACGATTAAAGCCGCCTTCGAGGAAGACCTGCTCGGCGGCGCGACATCGGTGGTTTTTCAACACTATCGCTCGCGTATCGATCAGTATTATCCGGGGCGCGAAGCACAGGTTGCCAGGGCGATTTTAGGGATGCTGTCGCGGGCAGGCCGGCCCGTACAACACGACACCCTGTATCATATCTTTTTGCAGACCTACCGCAAGCCGCCCAGTCCTCAAGCTAATGACGAATTCATACAGCTTATGAAGAAGCTCGACAATGATTTCTACATAGTGAGCCGGGATGGAGCTTATGACTTCTTCAGCCGTGTGCTCAAGCTATGGTGGAAAACGCATTACGGTTTCCAGGGGGAATAAGTGACTTCGCATCCCATACACTCCTACAGACCTCAACGCACCGCGCCCGAAGACCTGGAAGCGATCTTCGTCGGCAGAGAACATTTACTTGAAGAGATGCTTGGGCGATTGAAAGATTGGACTCCGGGGGCTTCTCGCCAGCATTACCTTATTATCGGGCCGCGCGGCATCGGCAAGACCAATTTGCTGACGCTGATCGCGCATAGAATCGAGCGGTCGCCTGAATTGAATGCGAAATGGGTTCCCCTCGCCATCGCAGAAGATACTTATGGAATCACCAGGATAAGCGACTTGCTGATCGAATCAGTTCGCATTTTAGGAGATAAGACCGGCGAATCGAGCATCCGTAAGGCTTATGACCGGGTGAGATTCGACGATAATGATGCGCGAGTTACCGATCTGACCCTTGATGCTTTCAGGCATTTTCATAAATCGAGCGGACGCGGCATCGTGCTCATGGTGGAAAATCTCAACCGGCTCCTCGAACGGCAGATAAAGCAAAAGGCGGAGATTCATTTGCTCAGGAAGATACTCATCGAAGAAGATTGGTTAATCACAATCTGTACCTCTCCGACTTATCTCAATGCAGTCACTCAACCCGAAGAACCGCTGTTTGAATTCTTCAAAGTCCAGTTGCTTCCGGAACTGACTCAAAGAGAGCAGTTCGAGATGTTGAAGAAAAGGGCGGCCCTGGAAGAGAATATCGCTTTTGAAAATTACCTGAGCGAATTCAGATCACGACTGCGGGCGCTCTATCACTTCACGGGCGGGAATCCGAGGTTGACCCTAATGCTCTACGACCTGGTTTCGAAGCAAGACCTCTCCGGCGTAACGATGGAACTCGACCTCCTGCTCGACCAGATTACGCCCTTCTATCAGGACAGGATGAAAGAAATACCTGAGCAGCAGGCCAAGCTCCTCGAAGCGATGGCGTTGATGCCTGAAGGTTGCACGCCCACCGAACTTGCCGAACAGGTTCGTATGGCTCCCAATCAGGTGAGGGCGCTACTGACGCGCTTGGCGCAGGCGGGATACGTTCGCGCAGAAGAACGCCAGTTGAAGAAGACCGTCTACATCATCCCTGAGCGATTCTTCCGCATCTGGCATCAGATGAATCATTCGCGTGAAGTGCGAGGGCGCATTCAATATCTGCTGGAATTCTTTGCCAGTTGGTATGCGACCAGGGAGGAAAGGGACCATATCTCAGAACAAACTGTGGCTCTGCTGATTAAAGCATTTCGCGACGAAGCAATTGGTGTCCGAAGCAGTGCGGCCATAACCACAGTACACATAGTTTCAGAAAGATCAATGCCTGACCTGGCCGAGGGCATTGATACTGTCATTAAAGATTTGGCACATCTGCCTTATGACGAGGCCGTAGAAATTGCTCGCACTCTCTTGCGATCAGCTTTTCGAGCCGCAAATCTCAACATTGTTCGGGGAGTGCTTGGCGCTGTAACTTCTCATCTGAGCAGCGAGGAGATTTTATGGGCACCCTATATGATAGCGGCGGAATATTTGCAATCAGAACGAGACCCTGCGATTCTGAATCGGCAGCATCCCGAAATGCGCGAGGCCGTGCAACTTCTGGTCGATGCTTTCGATAACCATAGTGCGGAAACTGATGAGTGAAAAGATGAATAGATCATTTCAAATCAGACTGGCCATAATCCTGCTGGCGTTGTCGCTCACGAGCCATATCGGCTTTGCGCCTGCAAGAACTTTCACGGCCGCGAAGCCCACTTTCGATACTCAGTTCACAGGCGAGGCTTCGCCGCCCGATGAACCATTAAGCCTTTGGTATCGCCGCCCCGCTGAAAAATGGGTCGAGGCGCTCCCTGTCGGCAATGGCAGGCTTGGAGCTATGGTCTTCGGCGGAGTCGAAAGCGAACGACTTCAACTCAATGAAGACACCCTCTATGGCGGCGGCCCTTATGATCCGAACAACCCGGAGGCGCTCGCGGCATTGCCCGAAGCCCGTCGCTTGATCTTCGAAGGCAAGTACGCTGAGGCGCACAAACTCGTGGGCGATAAGATGATGGCGCGGCCCATCAAACAGATGCCTTATCAACTCATCGGCGATTTGCTCCTCACCTTTCATATCAGTACACCGAACGGCGCGGACGGACTCTCATCGGTCGCAAACTATCGCAGGGATTTGAATCTCGATACCGCAATCGCAAGCGTCAATTATCAGGCCGGCGGCGTCCGCTTCACACGCGAAGTCTTTTCAAGCCCTGTCGATCAAGTCATCATCGTGCGACTGACGGCAGCTGTTATCAACGCTCCAAACGCTGATGTCGCCACGCCTGTCGATCAAGTCATCATCGTGCGACTGACGGCAGACCTTCCTGGGCAGGTCTCTGTAACCGCAGGGATGCAGACGCCACAGAAAGCGACCGTCGAGGTCGAAGCGCCCGATACAATCGTTATGCGCGGAATCAATGGTGAATCGAGCGGCATCGCGGGCGCGCTCAATTTTCAATCGCGCGTTCGTCTGATGGCCGAAAGCGGAAAGACCTCCGCAGATAAAAATTCAATCTCTGTGAGCGGGGCCGACTCGGTGACAATGTTGATTGCCGCCGCGACTAGTTATAAAAATTATAAGGACGTGAGCGGCGACCCGGAGGCAATAGCTAAAAGCCACATCGCTGCCGCAAGCAAAAAATCGTTCGACTCTCTGCGCCGCGACCACATTGCTGAACATCAGCGATTGTTTCGCCGCGTCAAACTCGACCTCGGAGCGACCGATGCGATAAGGCTTCCCACCGAAGAGCGCATACTGAATTTCAGAGCGGGCAACGACCCGCAACTGGCCGCGCTCTATTTTCAATATGGCCGTTACCTGTTGATCTCAAGCTCTCGCCCCGGCACTCAACCGGCCAACCTTCAGGGGATATGGAACGAACACATGACGCCGCCCTGGGAAGGCAAATACACTATCAATATCAACACGGAGATGAATTACTGGCCTGCGGAGATAACCAACCTCGCGGAGTGCCACGAGCCTTTGATTCGAATGGTCACGGAGCTTGTAGAGAACGGCAGTCGCACGGCGAAGGTTCAGTATGGCGCGGGCGGCTGGGTCTGTCATCATAACACTGACCTGTGGCGCGCGACCGCGCCGATTGACGGCCCTCTGTGGGGCTTCTGGCCGACGGGCGGCGCGTGGCTTTGCAAACATCTGTGGGAGCACTACGAGTTCAACCTCGACAGAAGTTATCTCGCAAGGGTCTATCCGGTGATGAAAGGCGCGGCCGAGTTCTTCGTCGACACGCTCGTCGAGGAGCCGAAACATAAATGGCTTGTGACCTCGCCTTCGATATCGCCTGAGAACCGGCATCCCGCCGATGTGGCCATCTGCGCGGGACCGACTATGGACATACAGATTCTGCGCGACCTGTTTTCGAACTGCATCCGTGCGGCGCAGATACTCGGACGAGACCGCGCCTGGCGCGCGAAGCTGACTTCTGTGCGCGACCGCCTGGCTCCCATGCAGATAGGCGAGGCGGGGCAATTGCAGGAGTGGCTCGAAGATTGGGACATGCAAGCGCCTGAGCGAGGCCACCGCCACGTGTCGCATCTTTACGGTCTGCATCCGAGCAATCAGATCACCGAGCGCGGGACGCCCGATCTCTTCAAGGCGGCAAGACGGACGCTCGAAATACGCGGAGACGCGGGCACGGGATGGAGCCTCGCATGGAAGATCAATTTTTGGGCGCGCCTGCTCGACGGCGACCGCGCTTATCGCCTTTTGCAAATGGCTTTGGCATTGGTAGGCACGCCCGAAAGCGGAGCCAATGGCGGGGGTGGCGTTTATCCCAATCTCTTCGACGCGCATCCGCCGTTTCAGATAGATGGCAATTTCGGAGCGACATCGGGCATAACGGAGATGCTCTTGCAATCGCACGCGGGCGAATTCAATCTGCTTCCTGCGCTGCCGAAGGCGTGGCCGACTGGCAGCGTGACGGGACTCAGAGCGCGCGGCGGTTTCGAGGTGGATATAACCTGGAAGCAAGGCAAGCTCGCGAGCGCTCAGGTTCGAAGCACGAGCGGCAGGGCTTGCAAGGTGCGCTACGGCGAGAAGGCGATCACACTCAGGCTCAGACGCGGTCAGACAGTGCGACTTGATGAGACGCTTTCCCAATAACGTCTGACTCGAAAACAGAAATCTCAAATCGGAGGTCGAGGATGAAAGAGCTACGGCTTTTGATAATGCTATTGCTCGCGCTGTCGGGCAGCGCAGTTTCTCTCCCTGCGATGGCGAGGGCACAGACCGGAGAATCTGCATCTCGCTTCTTTCCGGCGAAAGACCTCATGCGGGTAGGCGTGTATTACTATCCCGAACACTGGCCTGCGGAGCAGTGGGAGCGCGACTTCGCAAAGATGGAAGCGATGGGATTCGAGTTCGTACACATGGCGGAGTTCGCCTGGGCCTTTATGGAACCCGAAGAAGGCAAGTTCGATTTTGCATGGCTCGACCGCGCAGTCTCCACGGCCGCGCGCCATAATCTGCGAGTCATCCTCTGCACGCCGACCCCTTGCCCGCCCGCATGGATGGGAGAGAAGTATCCCGAAACTTTTCTGGTCGGCGCAGACGGGCGGAGAAGGGAACACGGCTCGCGCGGCAACAATGCCCTCGCCGACCCGACTTATCTGCGACTCAGCAATAGAATAATCACCGAGCTTGCGCAGCGATACGGTCGCAACCCTGCGGTCTGGGGCTGGCAACTCGACAACGAACCTATAGCCCAGCCCGATTACAGCCCGTCGGCCGAGCAGGCGTTTCGAGAATGGCTGAAAGCGCGTTACAAGACCATCGACGTGTTGAACCGCGAATGGGGAGCGGCTTTCTGGAGCCTCAAGTACAACAGATTCGATCAGATTCGCATTCCGAATCCCTCTTATCTTTATGGCCCAAGCCCGCATGCGATTCTCGATTTCCGTCGCTTCACCGCTGACCAGACCGCGAAGTTCCTACACTGGCAGGCCGCGCTCTTGCGCCGACACATAGCGCCCGCGCAGTGGATAACGACGAACTACATTTCGAACATAGGATCATCGGACCCGCGCCGCTCCAGTGAATTGGACTTCATCTCTTTCACGCTCTATCCGGTCAGCGGAGGGCACAACCTGGGGGAAGACGGTTTCCGACTAGGGTGGCAACATGGCATGGCATTCGCGGGCGCTTTCTATAAACCGATCAAGGGCGCTACGGGCGTTATGGAATTGCAGCCGGGCCAGGTGAACTGGGCCTGGATAAATCCGCAGCCCATGCCGGGAGCCGTGAG
This sequence comes from Blastocatellia bacterium, assembly GCA_022615215.1. GTDB lineage: Bacteria > Acidobacteriota > Blastocatellia > UBA7656 > UBA7656 > JAKEHD01. The sequence goes on along the minus strand of JAKEHD010000257.1, from coordinate 18,629 downwards.
GATGTGGCTCTGGCATGCTTTCGCCGTCGGATGCTCTTTCGCCTCGCCATATCGATTTCGTCAGCCGCTCTACGGCAGCGAGCAATACCATTACGGCATCGTCGGAACAGACGGAGTGACGCCTTCGCCGGGGGGACTCGAATACGAGCAGGTCGCGCGTGAGATGCGCGTGCTCAGGACGAAGTATGACCCGACGGCAAAAACGCCGCCCCGTTACAGAGCGCGCAGGACCGCCATCCTCTGGAACCATGAAAACCTCTGGAACATAGACCAGCAGAAGCAGACCGGAATGTGGGACACCTGGGGCCACATGTTTCGCTATCTGGAAATAGCGAAATCCTTCGGCGCGCCTGTGGATTTCATTTCCGAAGCGGATGACTTTTCCACTTACCCTGTGCTGATAGCTCCGGCCTATCAATTGATCGATGAAGAACTGGTCCGCAAGTGGACTCGTTACGTCGAGCAAGGCGGACATCTCGTGCTCACGTGTCGGACGGGACAGAAGAAGCGCAACGGCCAGCTATGGGAAGCTCGATGGGCGGAGCCGATTTATCCCTTGATAGGCGCTGAGGTATCGTTTTTCGACCTTTTGCTGAATGACGGCAAGGGGCAGGTCGAGATGGATTCTTCGATTTATGAATGGAACGTATGGGCTGATGTGTTGAAGCCCTTCGAAGGGACGGAGAGCATTGCGAAGTATGCAAATCAATTCTATGCAGGGCAGACAGCCGTGACCCATCGCCTCTCGGTCAAAGGCAGCGTCACCTACATCGGCGTGCAGACAAAAGACGGCCGTTTGGAAAAAGATGTTTTGCGACTGGTTTACAAACGAGCGGGGATAGCGACGCTCGATTATCCGGCGGGCGTTTATGTCGATTGGCGCGACGGCTTCTGGGTTGCGGTGAACTACTCATCGCGCGCAACGGATATAGCTCTTTCTGAAAGGGCGGAAGTTCTTCTCGGAAGCCGACCGCTGAAACCGGCTGATGTGTTGATCTGGAAATAAAATATAGGGCAGCCCTCCGGGCGAACGAAGAAAGAAATCTTTAAGGGCGCTACGTTTTGCATAAAGATTTCTTCTTCGTCGTCCAGACCGCTGGGGCGAAGCTATACGATACCGGCCTCTCGATGAGAATTTCCCTGCTTGAGAGCCTGATCGTAGGGTTATTTTAAGGTTCCAATAAGCGAGAAAGCCAGTCAAGCACCCGTTTGATTTCTCTGCCAACTAAAGCCATCTGCTCGCGTAGTTGTGCATTCTCATTTCGCGTATACTCCAGATTCTGGCGAATCAATAAGTTCTCCCGTCGTGTGCGGCGCAGAGCTACCAGAGGCGGGCGATTGAGGCGCAGGCGTGTAAGGTGAAATGCTCCTATCTCGGTCAAAGCCGTCAAGCGGCCATTTTCTTCCTGGCGTAAATGCGCGGTCGAATCATCATTCCTGGGATGCAACAATCGGTGGCTCAAAGCAAGCTGTTCGTCTGTGGGCCAGAAATCGCCTTTGATTCGGTTACAGGTCGGGCAACAATAGACCAGATTATCCGGTTCATCTCCACCGCCAGCCGAACGGGGCCGAAAATGATCGATCTCCAGTTCGCTACCGGCATCCTCTTCTTTTACGCCGCAATAGCCGCAGCAGTAATTATAAGCACGGCGGATGGCTTTGCGACGTTTGGAAATATTTGCCATGCCCCAAGCTTTAAGCGCCGCTCTGACCATTGCTGAGGGCGCGTTCATATTCGCTCTTCAATAATGCATGTTCACTGAGCAAGCTTGCCAGTTGAACGCGCGCGCGCGCCAGCAAATCGGTCTGTCGTTCCGCGAGGGCGGCTAACAAAGCGTTCTGCGTTTGCAGGCTGGCGCGCTTCTCCTGAAGTTGCGCTTGCTCCTGACGCATGCGATCCAAAGCGGGACGCAGCGAGTTCCATTCCTCTTGCTCCAACTCATAGAGCAACTGTTCGAGCGTCCGGCGCTCACCATCGGTCAGCGCGGTTTCTTGCTCTCTTTGAAGCAACTCGTTCAATTGCTGTTGCTTGATGGTATCCCACATGATCGATAGCTTCCTTTCAAAAGATCACTGACCAACGAACATATCCTTGCCTCAAGGCGGTTAATGGTGATTGCACATAGAGATTTCTTTCTTCGGCTCACCCGCCTTGTCTCTGAAAGCACATTATAAACCGTCATACCCAAATCTGTTTAGGGCCGGGCAGGCAGGCGAGCATGACAGGTTTTGAACATTTATGGCGAAACCAATCTCGGCGAGCGCCCCGTTGCAGGCAGGCGAGCAGGACAGGTTTTGAACCTACCGTGACCGGACGCCATGATCGGTTTCCTGGAAACTGTCAAATAGCTAAAATAGCCTCAACCCTTCGATCACGGAGTCATCGTCGGTTCTTACGGTGCCACCTGCAAGAAAAAAGCAGCAACTCGTCGGCGCTCGGCTTGATTGATCGCAACTGTTCGGACCACAATACTCAGGCATAATGATGGAGGCGATTATGGATGATATAACTGCACCTGCCCGTATTCTGATGGGACCGGGACCAAGCCCCGTCGACCCTCGCGTGCTTCGCGCTATGGCCGAACCTCTGCTCGGCCATCTCGACCCGATGTTTCTCAGGATGATGGATGAGATTCAAGACCTCTTGCGCTATGTCTTCGAGACCGCAAACCGTCTGACGATTCCCGTCTCAGGGACCGGCAGCGCCGGTATGGAAGCCGCGCTTGTGAACCTGCTTGAGCCTGGTGACGGGGCCGTTATATGCATCAACGGAGTCTTCGGCGAGAGGATGTTCGACATAGCCGGGCGCGCGGGTGCGCACCCCGAAGCTGTGCGCGCAGAATGGGGCCGCCCCGTCGATACGAACGAAATCGAAGACGCGCTCAAGAGCCATCGCCCGAAGCTTGTTGCCATCGTGCATGCAGAGACCTCGACCGGCGTGCTGCAAAATCTCGACGGATTGTCGGCTCTCGCGCACGATAACGGCGCGATGCTCGTAGTCGATGCCGTCACCTCGCTCGGAGGGCATCCCGTAAGCGTAGATGCAAGAGGCATAGATGTTTGTTACTCCGGCACTCAGAAATGTTTGAGTTGTCCGCCGGGTCTTTCGCCCATAACTTTTTCAGAGAGAGCGGTCGACACCATTCGCTCGCGCAAGAGCAAGGTCCAGAGCTGGTATCTCGACATGAACATGGTCGCGAATTATTGGGGCGCTGAACGGAGCTATCACCACACGGCTCCTATATCGATGAACTACGCGCTGAAGGAAGCTTTGCGGGCAGTGCGCGAAGAAGGGCTTGAAGCGCGATGGCGGCGGCATGAATCGAACCATCGCGCGTTCGTCTCAGGGATAGAAGCGATGGGGCTTGAGATGTTCGTCGCCGCTGAAAATCGCCTATGGAGCCTCAACGCAGTGCGCGTGCCCGATGGAGTGGACGATCAGCGCGTGAGGTCGAGATTGCTTGAGCGCCACAACATCGAAATAGGAGGAGGATTAGGGCCGCTCAAAGGCAAAATATGGCGAGTGGGACTTATGGGCGCAGGCAGCACGCGCGAAAACGTATTGCTCGTGCTCGAAGCCCTGCGCGAATCTTTGCAGGCGCAGGGGCTTGAACTTCCGTCAGGAGTGGCGGCGGCCGAGCGGGCTTACGAATCGTGAGCGAGGGCGCGATATTGATTTTTGTAAAGGCCATCTTTAGAGTTTGGACATACAGTAGTCGGACAAGCCGGATCGACCGCAGATCACGCGGATTACACAAATCATCTATCCGTGAAATCTATGCTATCTGTGGTTGAAGAAAGTTCGAGCATGAAACAGTTTTATCAACAGGTGAAAGATTTCTTGCAGCAGGGAACGTCGCTCGCCCTTGCAACGATAGTCGAATCGCGCGGCTCGACTCCTCGTGAGGTGGGGGCCAAGATGATCATTCAGGAGCAGGGCCAGATACTCGGCACCGTAGGGGGCGGCTGCGGAGAGGCTCAAGTCTGGCAGGATGCCCTGCGCGTCCTGAAAGAAGGGCGGCCGCGTTTCTCCTGTGTGGACCTTACGGGCGAGATCAATGAAAACACCGCGACGAATTGCGGCGGCATCATGGATGTCTTCATCGATTCTCTTCGCCCCGAACAGAGCGCGGGCGGGGGCCTGGCTCCCGAACGGGTAGCGAACCTCGTGCTCGACGTGTATGAAAAACGTGACCGCGCCGTGCTCGCTACAGTGATGGAGAGCGAGAGAACAGAAGCAATCGGTCCCGGATGCAAAATCCTCATCACTGAAAACGGAGAGACTCCCGGCTGGACATCGGACTCTCCCGCAGTCAAACCTATAACCGAGGCCGCGCTGTCGGTCTTGGAAGATGGAAAAAGTCGGCGCGTGAGCGTCTATCAGAAAGATGCAAGCGCGAAGCTCGATGTGTTCTTCGAATTGTTACTACCGCCCGCAGAAATAATCATAGTCGGGGCCGGTCACATCGCGCGGCCTCTCTCTCAAATCGCAAAGATAATGGGATTCGAAGTCACAGTCATGGATGACCGGTCGAACTTCGCCAACCGCGCGCGATTCCCCGAAGCCGACCGCATCATCGTCGAAGATATAGAAAAGTCGATCACAGAGATCGCCATCGGCAGTTCAACGCACATAGTCCTTGTGACCAGAGGCCACCAGATGGACCAGGCCGCGTTGTTGAAAGTCATACGTTCGCGCGCCGCTTATATAGGTATGATAGGCAGCCGCCGCAGAGTCGGGGCCGTCTTCAAATACATCAAAGAGCAGGGTATCACATCGGACCTGATAGAGCGCATTCACGCCCCCATCGGAATAGACATTGGGGCGGAGACGCCTGAAGAGATAGCCGTCGCCATCATGGCCGAGATAGTAAAGGTTCACCGAAAGGGACAGGCCGCCTCGCTTTCGGAAGGGCGCAAGCGCCCGGTTGCATGATTGGTCCGTTGTCAGTGGTCCGTCGTCCGTCGTCTGGCGAAGAAAGAAATCTTTAAGCGAGTACGCTTCTGTCCGTTGCAACTCTTCCAGAATCTTGACTAAAGAACGACGGACGACTGACGGAAGTGTACTTATGAGCGGCTACGCGATTACGCGACCACGCTCCGCTGCCGGACAAAGGACAAATCACGCATCACTGGTTCTTGCCTCATTCACAACAATTCATCGAAAGTATGAATCAACCTGTGATCGGTCGGAGACGGCAGAGGACGATTGCCGGGTCGGAGACTCAATGCGGTCTCTAGGCCTGCGGTTCTCGCCGCGTCGAGTTCATCCGGCACATCCGATATGAATAGTATTTCAGAGGGCGGACGCTGAAGCGTGTATGCTATTCGCCTATAACTTTTCGATTCTTTCTTCGCTCCTATGTTGGTGTCGAAATACTCGGCGATATAGCCCGTGAGGTCGCCTGATTCCGTGTGCGCGAAGAGCAACTTCTGTGCGAGCACGCTGCCCGATGAATATATGCAAATCTGCTTTCCTTGCCGCCGCCACTCTTCGAAGGCCGCAGGAACGTCGGCGAAGACCTGGCCTTTCAATTCGCCTGTTCGATAACCGTCCTCCCATATTTTTCCCTGAAGCGATTTCGAAGGCGTGGATTTCCGGTCGCGGTCCATGAGCCAGTGTATGTAAGAGGTTATGGAATCAATCAATGCTTCATCGCTCTCATCGGAAAGCGATGGCGGAGCGAGTCCTTTGCGCACGTCTCCCGCGTGCTCTTCGCGCAGGAGGGCGATATCGGAACGCACGTCTTCCGAATCGAAGCGCCGCGCGAGATAATCCTTCACCCTCGCTCGCGCATAAGGGAACAACACCTCGTAGACGAAATCTACGGGCGTCGTTGTGCCCTCTATGTCGAGCAGTATGCAACTGCCGATGTTATCGCCGACTGATGCGGTCATGGTTGAATCGGGTTTCCGGGCAGCGTCAGTTTGTAGACGGCGGCGGAGGAAAATAATTCGGTCCCATGCAAACGGGCTGATAGCTGCCGTCGACTCCGCTCTCGGTATAGACAGGTGCCCAGCCTGCCGGGTCTTGAAACAATCTGATAGCTCGAATCTCGCGGTCTGAACAGAGGTTGAACCAGTGCCATGTTCCGCGCGGCACACGTATCAAATCGCCTGCTTCCACCTCGATGGCTGCAACCGCGCCCTCGCGGGACCGTATGTGAAACAGCCCTCGCCCGTGAATTATGAAGCGCACTTCGTCTTCATCGTGCCAGTGCTCGCGATTGAATTTTGCAAGCATCGCTTCAAGCCCCTCGGTCTGCGAGTTCACATCTATCACGTCGGCCGTGACGTATCCGCCGCCGGCCTTGAGTTTCTCGATCTCATCCGCGTAAGCCGAGAGTATCTCTTCGGGCGGCGCATTCGGAGCGATCTCGTGTGAAGGCTCCCATCGCTCGTAATCGATCCCTAAACCGCCCAGATACTCGGTGATCTCTCCGGCATCTGTCAGAGTGCGGTTCTCGTCGGGAATGGTGACTATTGCCATAACGATCCTCCTCCTGAAAGTTGATACTACTTCGAAGCCCGTTTCAGAGTTGAGCAATAAAGGACCACGTTCGCCCCATCGCTTCGAGAAGGAACTCCAGAATCTCCACGTGGCGTTTGGCCTCGGCCAGATTCCGTCCCCAGGTGTAAAGCCCATGTCGGCGCAACAGCAATCCGTGAGAGTCGGGATACTGCTCAAGCGTCTCTTCGACCGTCCGGGCCAGAGCCGCGTAGTTCTGTGAGTTCTCTATGATCGGCAGCCACTCTCTGTGCTCGTGCGTGCGGACGCCTTCCAGCCCTTTCAGCATCTCGTAACCCTCTATGCCGACGCCGCCGTCTCCGGCGTGAGATTCGGAGATGATCGCGCTCCATATAGAATGCGTATGCAGAACCGCATTGGCCCCGGCAATGCGAGCTATGCGGAGGTGCAGCGATGTTTCAGCCGAAGGCTGTCCCGCTCCGCCGGTGACTGATCCTTCGGAATCGATCTCCAAAATATCTGCGGTCGTGAGCGCGCCCTTGTCGACTCCGCTTGCGGTGATCGCGAGTCGCAGCGGCTCGCGGCCCAAGACGGCGCTGAAATTGCCGCTCGTCCCAAGCACCCATCCTCTGAGATAGAAACCTCGCCCGATCTCCGTCAAGAGACGGGCTGCTTCGGAGAAGTCAGGCGCTTTATAATTCGAATCGGTTTCTTTCATCGTTCCGGCCAGGGTGCATGTACGGGCGGCCCTCTGTGGCCGCCCCTCGATGGCTTATTCGGACTGAGGGGCGGGCCGAGACGCCCGCCCGTACATGCGTTAAAGATTGTCACATGACGGCAGCAAGTATCAAGCTCACTGCGCTTCGGCTTCGCTCGCTTTTGCATTCGATAAGTGATAGTCTCGCTTACAGGCAAAAACTTCAATTCGGAGTAAGAGTTCAGAGTGTACGCTTTAGCGTGCCAGGGCAGCCTGAAGGCTGAACTCTGAACTTTTGGGCTTCTGGCCTGAAAAACCTGTTGTCTGAACATATACAAGTCGGATGGGTAATGATGGAGATGAATCGAAACACAAGCCTCGCGTGGAAGTATCACGACCTGACGAAACATTCCTATTGGAGCGTCCGCACGACGGCGCACCATCTCGATTGGGCTAATGAGCCATCGCCGTTCAAGGTTTACCCGGATATAAAACCTCGATCACTGCCTGAAAATTTTGCACGACCGTGTACGCCTGCGCTTGAAGCCGTCGCCTCCGTCGGCCCGGAACCATCGGGCGAAATTCGGCCCGGACTCGATGAACTTGCAAGCCTTCTATATTACTCTGCGGGCGTCACGAAGAAGAAGAGCTATGCGGAAGGAGAGTTTTACTTCCGCGCGGCGGCCTGTGCGGGCGCTCTCTATCCCGTAGAAACTTATCTGGTTTGTGGAGACTTAAAGGGTCTGAGGGCGGGAATCTATCACTTCGCTCCCAAAGATTTCGCGCTCATACAATTGCGCGAAGGCGATTATCGCGGCGCGCTCGCTCAATCCGCCGCAGGCGAATCGGCGGTCGCTGCGGCTCCGATCATTCTCGTTTATACGGCCATCACCTGGCGCAGCGCATGGAAGTACCGCGACAGGTCTTACCGCTATCACTTCTGGGACAACGGCATGATAGCGGCCAATGCGCTTGCGATGGCCTCGGCGCTCGGCCTGCCCGCGAGAGTCGTTCTTGGATTCGTAGAGTCCGAGGTGAATCATCTTCTCGGCATAGATGGAGAGAAAGAGCTTGCCTTGAGCCTGCTGCCCCTCGGCCATGACACCGAAGCGATTGCAGGCTCTGCTTCTCAAGAGAGTCTTCCCGAGTTGAACCTGAAAGCCCTGCCGCTTTCGGGGTCGGAGGTCTCGTATCCTTCGATACGCGAAATGCACGAAGCCTCATCGCTCGCCGGTAGCGAAAGCGTTGCCGCCTGGCGCGAGGCCGCGATCAAAATAGAAACTCCTGAGCCTGCCGGAGAAGTATTTCCGCTCGCTCCATCATCGGAAGAGCTATTGCCGGATGAGGCTATTGGTGAAGTCATACAGCGTCGCGCTTCCACGCGGCGTTTCGCTCGCAAGGCCATATCTTTTGCGGAACTCTCTGTGATACTCGACCGCGCGACTCGCGCGATACCGGCCGACTTCCTGAAACCTGCCGACGCGCAATTGAATGACCTCTACCTGATAGTCAATAGTGTCGAGGGGCTTCCACCGGGCGCATATTTTTATAGAAGAGAGGACCGCGCGCTTGAGATACTCGCGCCCGGAGAATTCCGCGAAAAGGCGGCTCATCTCGCGCTCGACCAGGGGCTTGCGGGCGACGCGAGCGCGACCATTTTCTTCATGGCCGATTTGAACTCGCTGCTCGAAGGATTCGGGAACCGGGGCTATCGCGTCGCTCAATTGGAAGCCGCGATTATCGGAGGCAAAATCTATCTCGCCTCTTACGCGCTCGGAAGGGGCGCGACCGGACTCACTTTTTACGACGATGATGTTACCGCCTTTTTTTCGCCCCATGCGGCGGGCAAGAGTTGTATCTTCGTCACCTCGATAGGCGTGCCCGGCAAGCGGCCGATTTATTGACGATGATAGGCGCATTAATAATAGATAAGCCCGAAGGGATGACTTCTCATACGGTAGTGGCGCGGGTTCGCCGCGCGACGGGCATTCGAAAGGTCGGCCACACAGGCACGCTCGACCCATTCGCCACAGGCGTGCTCGTCGTGTGCGTGGGGCGCGCAACCCGGCTCGCTCAATTTCTGGTCGATCTCGATAAAGAGTACCTTGCAACAGTGCGACTCGGCTTTTCCACCGATACTCAAGACCTCACGGGCAAACAGATAACGCCTCTTAAATCATCGAACGAATCGAAGCCTCAGGATGTGCGCCGGGTTTTGAACGAGTTCAGAGGCCCCCAGTTGCAATTGCCTCCGATGTTTTCGGCCAAGAAGATTGCGGGCGAGAGATTGTACCGCGCGGCCCGCGAAGGCCGCGAAGTTGAGCGCGAGCCGGCGCCGATAAATATCTATTCGATCGAACTGATCGAATCCGTCGGGCCGCCCCTTCGCCCGAACGAGGACGGCACTCAGGATTTCACTATCAGAGTGCGTTGTTCGTCGGGGACTTATGTGCGCACTCTCGCTCACGACATAGGCCGGAAGCTCGGCGTGGGCGCTCATCTCGCGGCGCTGAGACGCACAGGCGTAGGCAGTTTCGATATATCCGGCGCGATCACGCTGGATGAGGTTGCAAGCCGTGCCAATGAGGGCACTCTCGAAGAGGTGATGATAGAACCGGCGGATATGCTGGCTCATAAGCCGCTCGTAAGGCTTGACGCGGGCCGCGTCAGGCGAGTGATGAACGGGCAGGCAATCGAGTTGACCGCTTCTGAAATTGAAGTCTTAGGAATGGAAGAACGGCCCGCGCGGATGTGCGATGAGGGCGGCGCGCTCGTGGCGGTCGGCTGGTACGAGAAGAACCGTAAAATGATGCGCCCGCGAGTGGTGATGGCGGGCAGCGAATGAGGAGCAAGTACATTGTAAGAGAGTGGTTTACATGGAAAAGCAGATATCGCAGGCGATCTTTTATATAATCAATGAAAGGGTTTCTTGCGAGCCTGTGCTATAATGCTGTCACGAGCACCAGCTTGAGTCTTTGATAACTTGAATCGAGACAGTTTGACAAGATGCTTCGCTTTTGAAATATCGGAGTTGAGCGTGCATCCAGTCGAGCCATGAGCAGCCGGATCAAGAAAGAAATCTTTTTCGTACCTCCGACTGTGCGCCCGCATAAAAGGGCGTAGACTGAGTGTCGTCTAACTCTCGCAGGAGTGGCGAAGCCGTTATTATGATTCATGCTCCCTTCAGGGGAGCGGCTTCAAAACTGCACCCGCCGGACGGCGCATCGCCGGGTGAATGAGCCGACGCCGCGAGACGCAAGCCTGAGAGCGTCTGCGCTCGCGCCCTCCGGGTGGGAATCGGGGGTATCAGATGGAAGAGAGCAAATTTAATTTAAGCGATCTCCTTGAGACGCACCGCCGCGACCGTGAGCGACTGGCCTGGGAAGGCACCTTTCGCGATTACTTCGAATTAGTCCTTCAGAATCCGAATATATCAAAGCTGTCGCACGCCCGTATATGCGACATGATATTGAACACGGGCGTCGAGAAGATAAACGAAGGCTCGCGCGACGAGATAACCCGCTATAATTTTTTCAGCAACGAACTCTTCGGCATCGAAGGACCAATATCGAAGATAGTCGAGTATTTCAAATCCGCAGGGCAGCGACTCGAAGTCCGCAAGCGCATACTGCTGCTTATGGGACCGGTGGGCGGCGGCAAATCCACCATAGTCACCATGCTCAAACGCGGACTCGAAAACTATACGCGCACCGATAACGGCGCGGTCTATGCCATTAAAGATTGCCCTATGCACGAAGAGCCGCTTCACCTGATCCCGCCCGAACTCAGGTCCGAAGTCGAGCGCCATTACGGCATGTACATCGAAGGCGAACTCTGCCCTCAGTGCCGCTACAACCTCGAACACGTCTACCGCGGCCGCCACGAAGACGTGCTTGTGCATCGCATAGTCTTTTCTGAAAAAGACCGCACTGGCATAGGCACGTTCGCTCCGTCGGATCCCAAGTGCGTCACTGGAGACACTGTACTGCTGACCGATAGAGGAATGCGGCGCTTTGACGAGTTGCAGGCGGAAGTCCTCGCCGATGAAGACAGGTTCGTCTCTCTGAGCATAGGCATCAACGGACGGGAAGGATACGAGATCACTTCGCACTTTTATAACGGCGGAGTAAAACCGACTCGCAAAGTGCGAACGCGGCTGGGCTATGAAATCGAAGGCTCGACGGTCCATCCTCTTCTGACGCTCAGAGATGGACTGACCGAATGGGTCAAGCTGTCGGACCTCGAAGTGGGAGACTATGTTGCCTTGCAGCGCGGTCAGCAGATGTTCGGAACCGAGACCCGGTTTCCGGCATTCGACTATGACGGCCCTTCGAGCCGGGGACAAAATAAAAACCTATCTCTCCCGCGAGAGATTGACGAAGAGCTTGCCCGCCTGCTCGGTTACATAGTGGCCGAAGGGTCGCTCACAGATACCGCGCTCTGGATCACTAATGGAGACCAGCGAATTGTAGATGACATAATGGACATCTGCGAGCGGTTGTTCTCCGTGCAGCCCAGGATATATGAGAAGCGAGGCACTCCGGCTCGTTCGATCTCAATATCATCGATCAAGCTTGTGCGATGGCTCGAACAAGCTTGCGGCATCACGCGGGGCGCTGCAAACAAGCGAATTCCAGGCGTGGTCATGGCTGCGCCGCGTCACATATTCCTCGCATTTTTGGAAGGCCTGTTCTGGGGCGACGGCACTATAAGCGCGCGTGGCAAACTCTTCAGCAACCGCTTCAAGATCGCTACGGCTTCGCGTGAGTTGGCCCGCCAGATACATGTAGGTTTGCTGAATCTCGGAATAGTCGCAGCCCGTTACGAGGAAAAGATTAAAGATCGCTACACCGCTTTCTCAGTCATAGTCACAGGCGATGGCGTGGTCGATCTGCTTGCTTTCATCCCATCGCTCAGAGAGAAATGCACGGACGGACCCGACCTGCTCGCTTTAAAACGAGGGCGCACCAATTTCGATCTGATTCCCGAAATGCAATCGCCCGCGAGCGTCGTGCTTCGAGAAGTCGCTCAGACGAGCGGAAAGCATCTGACCCGGTTCAATCGTTATGCGACGACCGCCGATTGGGGGCGCAACTTCACTAAAACATCGCTTGCATCATTCATAGAAGAGAGCGCGCTCGCACTCGGAGAATCCGCGCCTCTGCTCGAACCTCTGCGCGAGCGATTGAACGACGATCTTCTCTGGCTTGAGGTCCGCGAGATAACCGATGGCGAAGCGCAGGTTTATGACCTGACCGTGCCCGGCTCGCACTCGTTCTGCGCCAACGGCTTCATCAATCACAACAGCCAGGACATCACCGAACTCACAGGCTCCATAGACCTTTCAACCATAGGCGAAGTGGGCGTCGAATCCGACCCGCGCGCCTACCGTTTCGATGGCGAATTGAACATCGCCAACCGGGGGTTGATGGAGTTCATAGAAATGCTTAAGTGTCTTGGTAGCAACACTTACGTGCCCACCGAGTACGGTTTGTTGCAGATTGGCGAGATAGCTCCACCGCCTCCCGATCATCATCAGGACTTTCCTTTCGAGATGGAACTACAGACCCGCAATGGCGTTCAGCGGACCTCGCACATCATTTACAACGGCAAGGGAGAGAGCATTCGGATTCGGACCCGCAAGGGGTATCTGTTGGAAGGATCGCCCGACCATCGCATCCTCGTGCTTTCGGTCAATGGGAAATTCGAATGGAGGCAATTGAAGAGTCTTGAAGCGAGTGACCGCCTGTGCATCAATCGCAAAGGCTACTGGCCGACCGAGCCTCCCGACATGGAAGCGTATCGCGGAGCGGAGATGGGTAGATTGACAGGTCATTTGCCTGAAAAGATGAATGCTGATTTGGCAAGGCTCCTCGGTTACTTCGTTGCTGAAGGTTGGTATGCAAAAGGTGCCGGCGGAAAAGATTATGGCATTGGCATCGCCAACCAGAGCGAAGAGGTGATCACCGATGTAAGAAGTATAGCAACGTCTCTCAATCTGAGAATGACTTCCGATGGCAGAGGACACCATCATATTTTTAATCGCGGCCTTGCGGATCTTTTTCATCAATTCGGACTCGATGGGCGTCGCGCTAATGAAAAGCATGTGCCTCAGATCATCCGCCGCTCGCCGAAAGAGATTATGTCGGCTTTCTTGAGAGCCTATTTCGACGGCGACGGCACAGTGACGACTTATATCTCCTGTACGACCGCTTCGGAGAAGCTGGCCGAACAGCTTCAGGTGATCCTGCTCAACTATGGCATAATCTCCAAGCGCCAGCCTGTCTTCAATGAGAAGTATCAGCGGCACTACTACACTATTCAGATCGATAGCGAGAATGTCGAACTCTTCAATCGTGAGATAGGCTTCGGTCTATCGTACAAACGCGAGGCGGCTGAAAAGCTTGCCGCCGAAGATCGTTCGTCACACCGCGATGTGCTGCCCAATATGCAGGTTCATTGGACGGGCATCAAACAGGAATTGCAACTGGCGGCCTCCGCAGCGCACTCTGCCGCCGGTCTCCATTATCGCGAGCGCGCGGGCGTGCGGCAGATGATAGGGGACTTCAACTATGAGCAACTATGGCGGTTTGCCAACGCCAGGTCGTCGCCTTCGTACCGGACGGCCGAAACAGTGATAGATGCGGCGCAGCCCTTCGCCGTTATTCCTGATGAGATTCGAGACGCGCTCGAAACACGTTTCTTCTATGACGAGGTTGAGGAAGTATCGACCGGGTTCGGCGACCTTTGGGATTTCTGCGTTCCCGAAGGTCACACTTACGTGGGCAACGGCTTTGTGAATCACAACTGCGATGAGAAGTTCCTCTATTCGTTGCTGACCCTGAGCCAGGAACAGAATATAAAGACAGGCCGCTTCGCTATGATCTATGCGGACGAAGCCATTCTTTCGCATACGAACGAAAACGAGTATTCCGCGTTCGCGGCGAATCGAAAGAGCGAGGCGCTTCAGGATCGCCTTATTATGATAAGGGTTCCTTACAACCTGAAGGTTTCGCAGGAGGAGCGCATATACGATAAATTGCTCGGTCAATCCGATGCTCTGCGCAATATTCACATAGCGCCCAACACCCTGAAGATCGCCGCTATGTTCGCCGTCATGACGCGCCTTGAAGAGCCTAAGAAGGCCAGCATAGACATAGTTAAAAAGATGAAGCTCTACGACGGCGAAGACGTGGAAGGGTTCAAGTCGAAAGATGTGCGCGAACTCCAGGACGAAGCCCAGCGCGAGGGGATGGACGGCATAAGCCCTCGCTACGTCATCAACCGGCTGTCGAGCGCGCTCGTGCGCGATAATATCACCTGCATCAACCCTATAGACGCTCTGCGGGCGATCAAGGATGGGTTCGAGCAGCACACGGGCATTTCGGGCGAGCAGCGCGAACATTACCTGAACCTCGTGTCTGTGGCGCGGCGCGAGTACGACGATATAGCCAAGAACGAAGTGCAGCGGGCCTTCGTCTACTCGTTCGAGGAGATGGCCAAAGGGATGTGCGACAACTATCTCGATAACGTCGAGGCCTATTGCAACAAAGAGAAGCTCAAAGACCCGATCACCGAAGAAGAGCTTGAACCCGACGAGAAGCTGATGCGTTCTATAGAAGAGCAGATCGGAATCAGCGAGAACGCCAAGAACACTTTCCGGCAGGAGATACTGATTCGCATCTCAAGCCTCGCGCGCAAGGGCAAGGCGTTCGAGTACCGTTCGCACGAGCGGTTGAAAGAGGCCATAGAGAAGAAGATATTCGCCGATCTCAAGGACGTTGTGAAGATAACGACCTCTGCGAAGACGCCCGATGCCGACCAACTCCGTCGCATAAACGAAGTCATAGACCGGCTTGCGACCGAGCACGGTTACTGCACGGTCTGCGCCAACGAGCTTCTCACTTACGTCGGCACGCTCCTGTCGCGCTAGGAGCGCGGGCGCGCCGCAGCAGGATTACACTCGCCACGCCCGCACTGACTCTGGAAAGTGCGGGCGTAATCTTATGCGAGTTCGTCCGACCGATGATGCGGGAGGAAAGATTATGTCTGTAACATTGATAGAAGAGAAGCCGACTTTGCGAATGATCGATTCCGATGAGAGCAGATCTATAGAAGAGTGGGAGCGCCTGTATCCCGATCTCTGGTTGTTCATAGAGGTGACGCGAGAAGATGCGTGGGAGGTTTATGAAGGGAAATTGATCGCAACCGCTGAGGACTCTATAGAATTCGTTGAGATTGGAAGGTCTTACGATGAGCGAGGCATCGTCAACCTCACGACGAGAGGCGGTTGTACGCAATAACATAATCGAGTGAAAGGTCAAGCAGTATGTCTGTACAAAGAAATGACTGGTCCTTGCAGCGAAAAGGGCAGATAGATCAGGAGCGTCACAAAGAGAGGGTGCGCGAGGCTATAAAGAAGAACCTCGGCTCCATAGTCTCCAACGAATCGATCATACTGTCGGACGGCAGACGCAAGGTCAAAGTGCCCATCCGGTCGCTCGACGAATACAAATTTCGGTTCGACTATCGCAAGAAAAAACATGTCGGCACGGGCGACGGCAATACTAAGGTCGGAGACATAATCGGCCACGAAGGACAGGGCGTGGGACATGGACCGGGCGGAGGCGATCAGCCCGGCTCGGAGTATTTCGAGGCCGAAGTCGACATAGACGAGATCGCAAAACTCATATTCGAAGACCTTCACCTCCCATATCTCGAAGACAAAGCGAAGCAGGCTGTGCAATCGAAGACCACACGGTTTACGGAAATCCGGCGCGCAGGCATAATGGCGAACCTCGACAAACGGCGCAGCATACTTGAAAACATCAAGCGCCATGCGCGCGCGACCGGCCGTGCCGAGTTGGGGCGCTTCAAGAAAGAAGACCTTCGCTATAAGACATGGGAAGAAGAGATCAAATACGAATCCAACGCCGTCGTCATAGCGATGATGGATATTTCGGGGAGCATGGGCGAGTTCAAAAAGTACATAGCCCGCTCTTTCTATTTCTGGATGGTGCGGTTTTTGAAGACTAAGTACGATCAGGTGAAGATAGTATTCATAAGCCATCACACCGAAGCCAAAGAGGTCCCCGAGCAGCAGTTCTTCACTCAGGGCGAATCGGGCGGCACGGTCGTATCCTCAGCTTATCGGCTTGCGCTCGATATAATTGCCGAACGGTTCCCGCCGAGGGACTGGAATATATACCCGTTTCATTTTTCAGACGGCGATAACTACTATTCGGATAACGACGAGGCCGTAAGGCTCGCCGACGAGCTTACAGGGACTTGCAACCTGTTCGGCTACGGCGAGATTGGCGAAGAGGGCGCGTCGAGCTATCGCCGCTCATCGGGCGCGCTGCTTTCGATCTTCAAAGACAGGCTCGCAAACCAGGAGCGTTTCGTGGGCGTGCGCATAGACGACAAGGAAGACGTTTATCCCGCGCTCAAAGAGTTCTTCGGCAAACGCGGCGAAGAGGTGTGACGTGTCATTGAATCACCCGGATGGTTCGGCGGCCCGAATAAGATATTATGATCGATAAGGAAGTAAAAGAACTCGAAGAAGCGACGGACCAGATATGGGAGATCGCAACGAGCAAACTGGGGCTTGACCCCTTTCCGGTGCATTTCGAAATCGTCCCGGCGACCGTGATGTACGAGATAGGCTCTTATGCGCTGCCGGGCCGCTATTCGCACTGGACTTTCGGAAAGGCGTATCATCGCATGAAGATGATGTACGACTTCGGGCTGTCGAAGATATATGAGGTCGTAATCAACTCGAACCCGTCTTACGCATTTTTGCTTGAGACCAACTCGCCCATTCAGAACAAGCTCGTTATAGCGCACGTGCTCGGCCACGTCGATTTTTTCAAGAACAACGTCTACTTCTCGCATACGAATCGGCGAATGGTCGACGAAGCGGCGATGCATGCGCGCCGGATGGCCGAGTACGAATTCGAGTACGGCCGCAAGGTGGTCGAGGAATTCCTCGACGCGGTGCTTGCCATAGAAGAGCACGTAGACCCGAACTTCTTCATCAAGAAACAGCCGAAAGACGAAGGCAAAAAGGAGAAAGAACGGAAGAAGAGAAGAGTCGAGGGCCGATACGACGACCTTATGACCGAGGAAGAACTCGCCTTGCGAGACCCGGAAAGGGCCGGAGATGACCGCAGCCGTAAACCGAGTCTTGAAGTGCCGGAAAAGGACATCGTTTATTTCATAATGAAGAACTCGCCCGTGCTCGAAGATTGGCAGCGCGACATCTGTGCCATGATCCATGAAGAGATGGAATACTTCATCCCGCAGATGCAGACCAAGATCATTAACGAGGGTTGGGCCTCGATTTCACATGCTCGCATAATGCGTGAGATGGACCTTTCGACAAATGACTATCTGGAGTTTGCAGAACTGCATGCGGGAGTCGTTTCGCCGCACAAGGGGCAATTGAATCCTTACTATCTCGGGTACAAGATATTCGAAGACATAGAGAAGCGATGGGACAATCCGTCGGAAGAGGAGCGGGAGAAATTCGGCCGTCCCGGAGGCGAGGGCCGCGAAAAGATGCTCGAAGCCCGCGAGACTGAAAACGACATATCCTTCCTGCGCAACTATCTGACCGAAGAGTTGTGCGAAGATATGGACCTGTTCGTCTATGAGCTTGTTGACGACGAAGATTGGACCATAACCGAAAAGAGATGGGAGAAGGTGCGTAATCAGTTAGTCGCCAATATGAACAACTTCGGCTTTCCTTACATAGAGGTAATTGATGGCGATTACGACGGCAACCGCGAGCTATACCTCATGCACCGTTATGAAGGCGTGGAACTCGACATGAAGTATGCGCGCAAGACGCTCGAATACATCTACAAGCTCTGGGGCCGCGACGTGCATCTGGAAACGGTTGTGGATGAAGAATCGCTCGTCATGCACTACGACGGCAGCGAGCATGATGAAGATTGATACAGGATTACTCCTCGGTATGAAAATGAGCATATTCCGTTTGCCCGGCATGCGCCATCAGAACCTTTCCTTCAAATCCGCAATTGTGTAATCAGGGCCTTCTTCGTCTTCCATCCCGCGCATTGCCATCACTAAGGATAGATTCGACCATTCAGCGTCTTCGAGACGTTGCGCATCACCCTGTAAGTCATGTCCGGCCTTTGATAATAAAAACTCGATAAAGTTCAGGACTTCAGCTTGCAGTGGCTCAGGCAGTACGAGAACTCGCTGATGGATTTTATCTGCTACAGTCATATTTCTGTCTCCTTACGTGTTTAACCTACATAGTAATCTTGCCCCACGCTGGCTGCAAGCCGTGTTAGTCGGGCGTGAGACGACGGCCCGCCACCGCAGATGAAAATATGGTCGAGATAGTTTATGCTCTTTGATGTTGCTTGAATCCCGGTGTCACCCAGTGGATAAATTACCGTTTTTGGAGGAACCATAGTGAGCAGAAGAGTGAAG
>JAKEHD010000256.1 GCA_022615215.1 Blastocatellia bacterium | reverse complement strand
GAAGAAAGAAATCTTTGGAAGAAAGAAATCTTTGGAAGAAAGAAATCTTTATGTGAGGCATCAGACCTCTGAAAACGCGGCGGTCCTGTCCGTAGTCCAGAGCTTCTTCTCCAGCTTCGCCGTTTCTATATGACGGGCGAAGAACTGCGCCTCTTCCTGCGTGGTGATGCGCGTTCTCGCAGGGATGGTGACGCCCGCCGGAATCACTATATCGGGCGCGATATAGACGCCTGATGCTATATAGGTCACCGCGCCGACACGAACGCGTGCGCCCACACGGACACCGTGCTCGATAGAGCAGCCGGGGTTGATCTTCGCGCCTTCGCCGATAACGGTCTTCAAGCCTATGGAAACGCCTACTCCGACCTCTGCGCCTTTCTTGACCTCGACGCCGGGTCCGAGCATGGAAAGGTGGCCGACCAGCGCGCCCTCTTCTATCGTCACAGTATCGACGAGTATCGACCCGTCAGGGAAAGCTATGTTCGTGCCTATAGTCGCGCGGTTAGACAGATAAGCGCCCTTGCCAAGCCTCAGAAGCGGAATGTCTCTGAGCCAGGTATCAGGGTAAGCCGTAAATCCCATATCGCCTCTGTAGCCGAAGAGGCGAAAGAGCCATCTCTTGAGAAGAGGAAGAGAGAGCGCCAGGTGGTAGACAGGCGGGAAGTAATAGACTGCGGTCCAGCACAAACCGAACAGCCGTCTGTGAAAATAGACATGGTGCGAAACGTTGCGCGGGAATCGCCCTGCTACAATGGCTTTTTGATGCGACAGACTGAGCAGGCCTGCAATCAGGAGGTAAAGGGCAGCGTAAAGGATCGGCGCAATGATTATCGCCGACATTCGAAATATCGCGTTCGCCATTGCGCCATAAAGCAGCGCGCATGCTGCGAGCGGCAATCCAAGAATGGCGATCAGGTATAATGGCGTCAGCAGAACGAAGAATGTTTTACGCATGATGCAATATCAAAGCCTGTAATGTCTGACGCGCGTGGCGACTTCGACCATAAGCGCCAGTCCCGTCTCTTCGCGCCGGATTTCAACTGAGTTCCGCTCGACTCCGGCCTGCGCGCAGAGGCTGAGGACACGCTCTTCAGACCGCTCTCTCAGAATCCAGCTCGTCAGGTATTCCATGAAGGCGCGATAAGGGTTCTCTCCGGCGATGTTTGAGAAGTAAAACTTTCCGCCCGGTTTGAGCAACCTCCTCGTCACATTTGCAATAAGATATATCGCTTGCCTGTCGGAAAGGTAATCCAACAGGCTGCCCGCCAGGACGAGATTGAAGGGTCCTTTCTGTTCCATCTCACCTATGAGATGTAATATGTTCCCTTCGTGAAACTCACATATCTCACCTGAGGATTCCAGTTTGGAACGCAAAAAGGCTATCGCTTCCGGGTCGGCATCGTTGAGGGCTATTCTTCCTCGCGTACCCTTCAGGGCATTCTGAACGGCGCGCAGATCGCGGCCCGATCCGCAGGCTATTGAAAGCACGCTCGCAGGACGCGACGAGTTCAATAAGGTATCGAGTATCAACTCGGATTGGTACTGCACGCGATTGCGGTGCTGCTGAGATGGCGGGCAACGAAGCGCGAACTCTTCGTAGCAGTAGGCGAGGGTCTCCTTCTCGGCCTGGTTCCTCGCTTCGCACATGTACTCGATGGTCTCGAAATCTCCGGGATAGCCGCGGGGCCAGTTCTGAAGACGGCTAAAGATTTCCGACCTGCCGCAACTCTCTCTCACCGGGTTCAAATGTTCGAGTATCTCTTGGCGCAAGAACCCCGCCCGCTCGCAGGCAAATACCCGGTTGAAAAGGTCATAGAGGCTTTTGACGACATTGTGATACATATCAGGCCACTGGTTGCAGGAACGGTCTATAGCCAGAGCTTCGTCGACGACCCGTCGCAACTCCGCCAGGGCACGATCTTCGCGAAGAACCTTTACCGTTCCCGGATCGAACCCTGTATCAATCAGCCTTTGCATGCCAAACCCTCCATCTCATGAATAAAGTAAAAAGGCGGAAGTGATTCGTTATTTTGATCTTTCACCTTCCGCCTTATTAAGATTTCCCATCCGTCACTGCCGGGCGCATCCACGTTCGCGACAGTAAACGAATAAACCCCTATCTTTCCGCGCGAGGCAGGCAGCCGCTCGACAAGAGCTTGTCGGCAAGTCTGTAATTGGAGCCGCTTTAACACTCCCCGATTGCGATTCGATTTGTCCGAAAAATCTTTCAATATCGTCATCTGATTCAGAGCATGCAGTCTGGTATATCCCCGGGGTTCGATCCTGAGCGTCGGCAAGAGCCGTCACAGAGGTTCCCTCTACCGCCTGAAAAGGCCCGGTGTCAAAGACTGAGTGCAGCGATTCTGCTCACGTCTCATCCTATAATGACGAAAACAAAAAAACATTACATGAGGCTGATCGCCTGATGTGCAGAAATATCTGCAAGCAGCCGGGCGACCCGACATACAAAGAGATTCTCTTCAGTGTGCGGGATGAGCCTGAGAAGGGATGCTTAAAATAAGGCAGGTAGTTTCAAGCGAACCGGCTTCAATCGAGCTTCCTCCATACACTTCACCAGGCATCCGCTATCCAAATGCCAGAAACACCACGCCTGCGACTATCGCGCTCGCAGACGCAAGCCGGAGCCCGGCCTGTCCCTCGGCCAGCACTCGGCTCCCAAGGGCCGCGCCTATTAGTATGCCGACTTCGCGCGCAGGAGCCACGCTGATTTGCACAGCAATTCAGTTAGACATATAATCTCGCCGTATCTTCATTGGAAGAATCAAGAGTAATATGTAAACTTTTTATCAAGATCGATATGAAAAGCCCTAGGCAACCTCTATTAATCCCACAGGAGCGCGAACGGTTTGTATTAGATTTACTGGACGAACCATGCTCATTGGACGGCTTTATAGCCGATTTCTATTCACCGTATGCGAATGAGGCTCTTCGAGAATTTGTAGAGTCACACTCCGGCAGCAATCCCGAATATACAATCAATCCCTTACCGGAAAACCTGGTTGCCGGAAAAAACACTTATGTTTATGATGCGCACACCTACCACACGAAAGTTCCTCCGGAAGCCATAACACACTTGATAGAACATTACACGGAGCCAGGAGAACTCGTGCTCGATCCGTTTTGCGGTTCAGGTATGATGGGTGTGGCTGCTCTCAGATGTCGGCGCATCCCGATTCTTATCGATCTTTCCCCTGCCGCAACATTCATTGCGATGAACTTTCTTACGCCTGTAGATGAACGTAAATACCAAAGTGCTGTCGAGAAAGTCCTTGCCGCTATTTATGATGAAGAAATCCTGCTCTACGGAACTCACTGCCGATATTGCAAACAACAGGTTCCTCTGGAGTATATGGTGTGGAGTTACGGGTTGATATGCGAATTTTGCCATAAAGAATTCGTACTCTGGGATGTCGCGCGCGACGAACGTGAAAATGTTCGTGAGAGTAGAATAAAAAAGGAATTCGATTGCCCTCACTGTGGAAGGCACGTTCAAAAACGAAAACTTCAGCGCACAAGGCTGTATCCGGTTCAAGTAGGTTATCGTTGCTGCAACTCAGGATTGCAAGAATCCCAAGCCGCTCCCGATGAATATGATTTGAACGTCATAAGAAACAGTGAGAGTGCCAGTATTACTGAAGACCTCTGGTATCCAACTGCAAGGCTTCCGGCGGGAGTCAATACAAGGCAGGCTATCGCCCATGGTATGAAATCCGTAGATGCCCTTTACACAAGACGGAACCTGCGAGCGGTGGCCCGTCTATGGGACATTGCGCGAAGATGGCGAGACAGGGAAATGAGCCTGAAGCTTATGTTCACCGTCACTTCTCTTTATCAAAGGGTTACGCGCTTGTCCGAATTCAGATTTTGGGGAGGCAGCGGCAACATAGCCAATTACAACGTGCCGATGATCTTCAATGAGCAGAATGTATTCAAAGTCTTTAATAGAAAAGCAAAGACCGTTCGGAGCTATTTTGCAACCTGTGCTCAGAGAGCGGAAATCCCATTCTGCATATCGACTGAGAGCGCAACAGACCTGAGCAATATTCCTGATGATTCTATTGACCACGTCTTCACGGACCCACCATTTGGAAGCAACATAAACTACTCAGAAATGAATTTTCTCTGGGAAGCCTGGCTTGGCGTTTTTACGGACACGAAAGATGAAGCTATTATCAACCGGGCGCAGAACAAAACCATCACTCAGTACAGCGAACTCCTGACGAAAGCCCTTCTCGAAATGCATCGCGTTTTAAAACCGGGGAGATGGCTCACACTGGTCTTCCACAACTCCTCATCCGAGGTCTGGTCGGTAATTCAAAAGGCAATCTCGTCAGGCGGCTTCCGCATCGAAAAAACTCAAACACTCGACAAACGACATGGAACGTTCAAACAATTTGTTTCTGAGAATGCCGTTGGTTACGACTTGATTCTCCATTGCCGAAAATACTCCGGCGATGAAGCAGGCATAAAGTTGCCCCATAGAAGGGTGACTTCTCCCTCCGTAATTCGTGAATTCATAGAACGCACACTGAAACAAACCCCCGATGAGTTCATCGTGCGGTACTTGCATGTGAAGCGGCCGAATGAATTGGATAGTCGCAAACTTTACTCATTATGGTTGAAAGAAAGAACGGAGTCCGGACAGATCGTGGACCTGGACTACGAGCAATTCCGGCGAATCATCAACCAGGTCGTCGAAATGGAATTTCGTGATAGTCCGGACTGCGAATCGGAATGATTGCATGAAACGCCCCGGTATACTTCCTGCCTTTTCCAAGAAAGGGTTTATAAAGGCCCATACTCTTTTAGCTTCGAGGGTGGCTGCAATGATGGGCAGGAAGTTCGAAGAGGGTGACTGGTCTCAGGTTTATTGTGCGGCGAAGGGTATTCCCGAACGCGGATGGAGCAATCTCCAAATAGATGTCATACATAAGCAGCTTGGGGTTGAACATAAAATGCTTTGTGTCAAATCAGATAAGAGCATCAAAGAATATTGTGGAACCACTCTGATGCACCCCTCTGCAACGCGATCCATAAGAATTCCATCAACGGATGCAGACCCTACTGAAACAGCGCGCGATGTGCTTCGTCAATATAAAGAGTTGATAGAGCTACGCCGCCAGAAGGTGGCCGAAAATGCTCAGGGACTTGAGCCGGATATGAGAGTAGGCTGGCTGCTTTGGCAAGAGAGCCTGAGAGAATTTCTATACTTTGAAGAGGAAATGCTTCCGCCGAATCCCGATGATTATTGGGCCGAATGGAAAGAGAGCGGCGGCGGCACCAGAAAAACAAGTAGAAACCTCTGGGTATATGAGAACGAAACGGGCAAAAAACGTTACTCGATCACCACAACCGCCGGAGCGAAAATCCAACCCTACTTCGATGTCCCATCTCCCAAACATCCCAACCTTTATTATTTCTGCGTGCAAGGAGAAGAACTCAAAGGAGGTTTGGTTCGCATCTGGGTTACATCTACAACCGCGCTCCTTTTGAAAAGAACTCTTGGAAGTCTTGATAAAGACACTTTGAGTTCTGCGATTATTAGCGCCGCCAGCGAAGTCTCTAAAATCCAGGAAGAGGGAGAGTCAGAAGGGGAAAAACCGGATGTGGCAGACTCGCTTCTTATCACAGCAGAAGCGTATGCGGCATTGACAGAGGTTTTCGCCGGAATAAGCGATGATCATATGGTTCAACTATTCGTTCGATACACCTTGCGATGACGCGCAGTGATAATCTTCATCGCTGCCCCGTTGAGCCTTTTTCATTGGCTGCGTTCGCAATCAGCAAAGCGCATAATGGATCCTTTGAAACCTCGGACCAGCGCACGGCCT
>JAKEHD010000255.1 GCA_022615215.1 Blastocatellia bacterium | reverse complement strand
TTTCATCCTTCATCCTTCCGCCTTCATCCTTTCCGCATCCCCCCGCTCCCCCGCTCCCCTGCTCCCCTCACGTCTCGATGAATTCTCGAAGGAACTCTTCGGCCAGGCGGTTGCAGGAGGCTGTGGCCGCGCTCTCGCTGTGAGGGCTGTGGCCCGCGTCCTCTATCAATCGAATCGGAGTCCGGGGAAGCTCTTTTCGAATGGCCGCAAGCTCGTCAGGCTCCGTTCGGGGGTCGCGGTCCCCGTGTATGTAAATCGCAGGCACCGAAAGCTCCGAGAGTTTTCCGCCGTAGAGGTCTTCCTTCGAGTGCGCGCTTTCGTCCGAGATGTCGCGCCACGCAAGGCCGTTCATCCGAATGAGCTTCTCCCAGTAATCCTCTCCGTGCTCCTGTGATAGCGTCCGGCATACCCGCTCGCCGAGTTTCTCAGGGTTCAACACCATCTCTTCAAAGAAGCCGCGCGATGCGGGCTTCACTTTGTAGTAATGAAAAGCTTCGAGTATCAAACCGCGAAACTTTTCGGGCGTGGCGAGTCCCATAAGCGTCGCTATCACAGCGCCGTCGCTGTGACCCCAGAGCACGGGCCGGTCGATCTGCAAACGGTCGAGCAAACGAATGGTTTCGATTGCCGCGCGGCGGTGAAAATCTGTCGGCAGTTCTTCTATTCGCATCGAACGCCCGTAGCCCGAACGGTCGGGTATCAATATTTTAAAGCGGTCGCTGAACGCTTCTATCTGACGGGTGAAAGGATAAATCTCATATCCCCATCCGCCGTGCAGGAATACGAGCGGAATACCGCTGCCCGATTCGCGATAGTGTATCTCGACCGGTCCCGCATCCGAAGCGAGAGGCGACTCTTTGATAGATATGAAAGGCAATCTGTTCTCCGTTATATGTGCTCTCAGACAAGCAAAAAAACTCACCACAGAGACACCGAGGCACCGCAGAGTCTTCTCCGTGTCTCCGTGCCTCCGTGGTGAAATCCCATTATTTATCTCCGTTTTCCTCGTTTGTTCGTCAGGCCGGTTATGTTATTCTTTTCGACTTCATAGCGTCAACTTGCTGTAAGAAAGAAGGTGCAAAGATGAAATCGCTAACTGCTATCTTTCCGCTCATCGCATTGTTGTTCACATCTGCGCAAGCGCCTGTGCCCGTAGAGAAGGAGCCGCGCCATCACCTGAAGTTTGAAAACCGGTACACGAGGGTTTTCGACGTGACGCTGCCTCCGGGAGATGTGACGCTCTTTCACACTCACTCGAAGGATTACGTCTTCGTCTCTATAGGAGACGCCGACCTCAAGGGACAGGTGATGGGCGCTGACCCGGTTCCCCTCATATTGAAAAGCGGCGAGGTGCGCTTCACCGAGGCACCCATCACCCATCGCGTCGAAAACACGGGAGCCGCTCCTTTTCACACCATAGCGATAGAGATTCTCCGTCCGTCGGGTGTCGAGGCTTCGCTTGAAAAGATACCCGGCCACACCGTCGTGCTCGACAACGAGCGCATTCGCGTAGAGCGACTGATTCTTGAGCCGGGCCAATCTACGGGGCTGCACAAACACACGATGCCGGGGCTTGGAGTGGCCGTATCGGGCGGCAAGGTGGTGATAGAATCTGTCGGCCAGAAACCGCAAACTCTGGAATTGAAAGCGGGCGATTTTCGCTGGCGCGACGGCGCGACCGCTCATTCGATCAAGAACATCGGCAAATCGCGCTTCGAAGCCGTTGATGTCGAATGGAAGTGATTTAGTCCAACTCCTTTATCAAGGGATCATGGCCCAAAGCGAGAAAAATGGCGCAATGGCTGAATCCATCGCTTCATTGCAAGACCGGATTATAAATTGCGCGCTCTGCCCACGACTCGTTGAGTGGCGCGCTCAGGTGGCCCGCGAAAAGGTGCGGCGCTTTGCGGATGAAGATTACTGGGGCCGTCCCGTGCCCGGTTTCGGAGACCCGCTCGCCCGATTGTTGATCGTAGGGCTTGCGCCCGCCGCTCACGGGGCCAATCGAACGGGCCGAATGTTCACGGGCGACCGCAGCGGCGATTGGCTTTATCGCGCCTTGCACCGCGCGGGATTTGCAAATCAACCTTCATCAGAAAGAAAAGACGATGGCCTCACGCTGAAGGATTGCTACATCACGGCTGTGATTCGATGCGCGCCGCCTGCCAATAAACCTCTTCCAGAAGAGATTCGAAACTGTCGGCCTTACCTTCTCGGCGAAATCGAACTGCTCTCGCGCATCAGAGTAGTAGTGGCCCTCGGCCGAATAGCCTACGACGCAGCGTTTGCCGCTTTCACAGATTACAGTGCAGGTCGAAACAAATCCGTAAAGAGACCGAAATTCGCGCACGGAGTTGAATATAACCTGCGCGAGGGTCTGACGCTCGTTGCATCATTTCATCCGAGCCAGCAGAACACTTTCACAGGGCGGCTGACCGAGCCGATGCTCGATGAGGTCTTCGCGCTCGCTCGCACCTTGATTGCGGAACAAGAAGCCTGATCGAAAACGCAGCCGCTCCCGATGTCGGAAGAAAATCAACCACAGATAACACGGATAACACAGATAAAGATTTCTTTCTTCTATCTATCCGTGAAATCTGTGTGATCTGTGGTCAAAAAACATCGAGTTTGCGCGCTTCCGTGTGACGCCCGCGCGCGAAAGTGTATAATTGAAAATCGGCGGCCTGAGAGACCGCAATTTCATCAAGTTCGAGGAGAGACAATGGCAAAAGCTGAATCCGGCTCCAAGAAGGGCGCGGCCAGGAAACCCGCTGCGAAGAAAGGCGGTGATAAGAAAGCGCCTGCAAAGAAGAGCGCAGCCGCCAAAAGCGCAACTGAAAAATCGGACGCGAAGAAGCCTGCCGCGAAAGAGGCTGCAACTGTAGAAGAGGCCAAAGTCGAAACCGCTTCACCGGCTCCGCAAGAGGCCGCTCAAGAAGCGCCTGCCGCCGAAGAGCCGCAGTTGCCCGCCTCTCACGGAAAGGTGGCGGTGTTCGGAGGGCCTAAAGATCGCGGCATCAAACCCGACGACAAGCTTGCGCTGCCCACAGGCAAGCACTTCGTTTATGAGCGCGTCCGCAGCCTGAACCCTAGAAGCTTTTATTGCGCCATGCGATGGGATTATCACGTCGAGGGGCGCAGCCCCGAAGAAGGCAAGCGATGGTGGGCCAACAAAAAATTGCTTGTCACCAATGCAAAAAACGGCAACGCTGTCATCGTGCGCGCAGTCGATTACGGCCCGCATGAAAACACAGGGCTTGACATAGGCTTATCGCCCGGCGCGGCCGAAGCCCTCGGCGTAGAAGCAGGCGACGAAGTAGACATTGCGTTCGCCGATCAAAAAGCGCCGACCGGCCCGGTCGAGAAAGTTTGATCGCGCAGGCACACGAGGCGCAGGTTGGAGATGTTCCCTGCCCTTCTCGTGAGCCTTTCAACCAATAGAGTTTGATCGATGATTCGTTATCCAGCATTCGACCCGCCGGAATACATAGACTGGCAAGCCGACCCTCGACTGGTCGAGGAGTTCGCCCGCACTATCGAACGCGACGCCGGGCGAAAAGAGATCGTCAGTGCGCTCGACCACAAACGATTGCTCTCGCTTTATGAAGGACTCGTGCGCAACCGGCTGCACGACATAATGCTCAAGCGATGGGTCAAGCAGGGCGTCATCTCTAAAGCATGGCTCGGCACGGGCGAAGAAGCCACGACGATAGGCGCTATCCATGCGCTCGATCGCAGCGCCGCCTCAGATGGACGGCCCACGGATTTTGTCGCGCCCATGATACGCAATGCAGGGGCCTGCCACGAGATGGGCATGACGGTCACAGACATGCTGCGCGGCTATCTAGGGACCGAGGACTCGCCCACGCGCGGGCGCGATCTTCACATAGGCGATTTTCAAAAAGGGGTGATCGCGCCCATAAGCCATGTGGGCGATATAATGGCGGTCACTGCCGGAATAGCTCTCGCATTCAAACTCAGGCGCGAACCGAGAGTCGCGCTCACGTGGATAGGCGACGGGTCGGCGAAAGCCGGCGTCTTTCACGAAGCGATGAATATGGCTGCGGTCCAGCGGCTGCCGCTCATAGTCATACTTCAGAACAATCAGGTTGCGCTCGGCACACGGCTCGACCAGCACCATCGCGCCTCTTTTCTCGACTGGCCCGCGGCTTACGGGGTCGAAGGCGCTGCGATGGACGGCAACAACGTGCTGGACGTTTATGCGGCAGTCAAGGTGGCCGCCCGGCATTGCCGCGAAGGGCAGGGACCATTCCTGCTCATCGCAGAGACTTTCAGAATGGGCGGCCACGCGACGCACGACGAGCGCGAAGCCCGGCAGACGTTCGCCGCAGAGTTGTTCGAGCGATGGGGCAAGCGCGATCCCCTTGGGCTGTTCGAAACATATCTGATAGAGGGCACGATGGACCTGGAAAACGGACGGCGGGCGCGTAAGACCGGAAGCCCTCGCGAGCGCAACCTGGAAGTGTTGAAGCGCGTCGAGGAGCGCGTAACGAGTGAGGTCGAAGCCGCGGCCGAAGAAGCTCTCTCAAGCGCGCGAACAAAGATGCCTCGCCCCGAACAGGCGGCCGAAGGCGTTTATGCAGAGCATAGCCGTTCGTCGGCGCAGCAGGCTTCGGGAATAGTATTTTGAAGAGTCTTTCGACTAGCTTTGGAACGATGAATGATGAATGATGAATGATGAATCCTGAGTCCCATATTCACGGCAGTCTTAAGACTACCGCGGCGTTCCGCATTCATCGTTTCTGCTGACCACTGTTTTTCCGAGGAGGCCGTATGGCCTACGGCCCAGGTGAGATGTTATGAGCATGAAATTGATAATAGGAGGGTTGATCGTCGCTCTATTTCTCGCGCCGGACGGCCTGGCGCAGAAACGCAAGAAACCCACTCGCACTACTCGCGCCTCGCGCTCCGCCGCCGCGCCTAAGAAAGAGGTGCCGCCCATGATCGGCTCGCAGGTCGTGATCTTGACGAAGAACGGCGACCTGATCAAAGGCGAACTTTTGGACCTGACGGCCTACAGCGCGCGGATACGGGCGGGCAAGCTCGAATCCACGATTGCGCTCGACACCATAACGGCGCTTTCATTCGATGAGTCGGCGATCTCCGCATCACAAACGAATCAAGCGGATGCCGCCATGCACGCCGACTTCGGCCGCGATGCAGAGCGGGTGCTTGGGGAGTTTAAATCGGCCGCCGCCAATTTCACGTCGGGCATCGATTACACGGGATACGGCCACCAGTTGACGGATCTTCGCCGCACCACCGAGCGATTCATCGGAAAGTACGGCGCTTCGGAGAACAAGACCGAAGCGCGCGTGGTCGCGCTGCTTGCGGGGTCTCTGACCGATTACACATGGGCGCGGACTATATGGACGCTCAAGCTCGGACGCGCAAGCGATGGGACCGTGAGCGAATCGGACTCGCCCGCCGTAGCCGATTCGCTCTCGCTCTATCCCGACCTCCGCGAGATGGCCGCAAGCGCGAGCCGCATATCGGGCGATAAGCTTATCGCAGGTCTCTGGAAGAAGGCCGCCGAAAAAGTCGAACGCGCGCGTGCGGCGCTCTCTGAACCTCAATAAAGAACCTGTGCCGGATGGCATAAAGATTGGAAACTCGAACCTGAATAAGGAGACTTTTCTATGAGAAAAAGCCACTACCTGATTATCTCGCTGATAATGTTAGTAAGCCTGTTTGTTGGCGCTGTTCTGGCAACCCGAATATTGGCAGCTCAATCAACTCAATCTTCACAGGGGACTCAACTTCAGCAACCTGCGACGCTACAGACGCCCACTCAGAAGCAATGGGAATATCGTGTGGTGTCTGCTGAATACGACAGCGAGTTGCAAAGGGAGTTAAACAAAGCAGGCGAACAAGGATTTGAGATTACCCAGTTTCAAATTCAGGAAGAAAAATTGCCGGATTTGGAGAATAATAGTTTGAGAATGAACTACAGGTATGTGGCGATACTGAAGCGCGCAAAGCTATAAGAGTATCGGGCATGAGTTTTCCTGCATAGCTTGGGCTTTAATCCATGCTATGTTGCGGCCTTACAGACTAAAAGCTGGCGTACCTTGACTGCATAGTAAAATAGCGATGCTGTCGGCAAATTTCTGATAATCAAGCTGAGAGAACAAGCAAGCAGGAAATCAGACTGATCTGCGGTTGATACATTTTCATAATGAACGAAGCCCGACTCCTCAGCGACGAACGCAATGCAGCTATTCAACCGGTTTCACTCAAACCTTTCTTAATTTTCATGGCCCTGTTCTTTCTCGTATGGGCGATTCGCGCAACCGCACTTTTTTTCATAGACCGGAGCTTTCAATCGGACTTCGCCATTCAAGCCTATTCGCTTATGGTTAAATTCCTCCTCTGGGTGGTCCCGGCTTTCATATACGTGAAAGCCCTCGACAGGCGAAATCCGTCCGAATACCTCAAACTCGCCACCTCGATAAGGAAGAGAGATTTCTTCTACGCGGCGGTTGCGATATTTCTATACTTCGCGGCAGTCCTTCTGATAGAAATGGGAGCAAAGGGGAGGAACCTCGATCTGCTTTACGGGCGGGAGACTTCAGAATCTCTCAAAATCCTTCTGCTCACATCCATATCTCCGCTCTTCGAGGAGATACTATTCCGAGGCTTCGTTCTGAACAAACTCGGCGAAAGCCTCGATTTCTGGAAAGCCAACCTGGTGACGGCCTTTCTGTTCACAGCGATACACTGGCCGCACTGGTTATGGCGCAATGGGTTTCAAACTTCTATGCTCACAACATCGGCAGCTATTTTCATACTCGCGTGCTTTCTGGGTTATCTGGTCAGGAAAACAAATTCTCTGTGGCCGAGCGTCGTGGCGCATATAATAAACAACTTTATATCGGGGTCTCTTCGCCCATGACCGGCTGTCGCAGCAGCACTGTCACCTGACGGCCACATTTCGATTCGTTTATGAATGAAACGTCAACGATCACTTCTCACGCGCGCGGTTTGTCGTGGATACTCTTTGCAAGCTTCTGTCTGAGCACGACCCCGCCCATAATCAAAGCCGGGTTGAACGAGAGCATCGGCCCTGTCCCCCTGCTTGCGCTCAGGCTCATTCTGGCAACGATAATCCTTTGGGTCATCTTTGCCCTCTTTCAGCCCGGCAAACTGCGAATAGATCGTTATGGCTTGATGAGTTGCGCTCTTGCGGGAGCGGCCAATGGCATAAGCCTTCTGCTTTTCTACCTGGCTCTGACCCACATCAGCGCATCGGTCTCCACAGTCATTTTCTCGCTCACTCCGATAGCGACGTTGCTTATGCTTGCGTTGCGCGGAGAGCCTGTCACTGCGATCAACGCCGTGCGCTTCGTTTTGGCGATAGCGGGCGTCTATCTTCTTATCGGGCCGGGCGGCGATGTGAACATAACGGGCGTCATCCTGATGATAGGAGTAATAGTCTCATTCGCCATTCACCTGGCCCTGATTCAATGGCGGCTCCTCGCCTATCCGATTCAGACCGTCACTCTTTACACGATAAGCTTTATGACGGTCGTTGCGGGCATCGTCTATCTGTTTCAATCTCCGCAATGGCCGACGTTTTCCCGCGCCGGATGGGGAGTCATTATATGGACGGCGCTCGTTTCGACCGCCGTAGCGAGATTTGCCATGTTCGCAGGCATACGCCACATAGGCAGCGGGCAGACGGCCCTCCTGAGTCCTGTCGAAACCTTGCTCACGGTCTTCTGGGCCATGATGATTCTGGGCGAGCGGCTATCGATGGTTCAGTTTTTGGGCGGGGCGCTCATACTGACAAGCGCCACGCTGGCCGCAAAGCGAAATCGCGCGCAGAGACCCAGGCCCATTTGAAGTTGTCCGGGGTGCCTGAGCTATAATGAGCGTTCGAGTACGGAGGAGGTCA
Organism: Blastocatellia bacterium; assembly: GCA_022615215.1. Taxonomy (GTDB): domain Bacteria; phylum Acidobacteriota; class Blastocatellia; order UBA7656; family UBA7656; genus JAKEHD01. The sequence continues at coordinate 21,738 of JAKEHD010000255.1, read as the reverse complement.
GCGAGTATGAATATAATGATCGCCGAAGACGATACAATATCACGCAAAGTTCTGGAGAGGATGTTACAGAAACTGGGACATACGGTTACTGCCTGCGAAGACGGCAGCGCGGCCTGGGAGGCATATCAAAAAGGCGACTTTCAACTCGTGATCTCCGACTGGATGATGCCGGGAGTGGACGGCCTGGAACTCTGTCGGAGAATTCGCGGAATGGGCCGACCCAATTATTGCTATTACATACTGCTCACGGCACAGACCGGCAAACAGAACTTCCTGACGGCGATGGATGCGGGGGCCGATGATTATTTGACCAAGCCGCTCGACACCGACGAATTGAATGTGCGTTTGAGAGTCGCAAAGCGCATACTGGCCTTGCAGTCCGACGTACAGACTCTGCGCGGCGTTTTGCCCATTTGCGCATGGTGCAAAAGCATTCGCAACGACGAAAAACTATGGGAGACCGTCGAGCATTATATGGCGAGCCACGCGTCCGTCGACTTCAGCCATTCGATATGCCCCAAATGTGAAGCCAAACAGATGGAAGCCATGCTCAAGAGCAAGCCCCCTCCTCAAATAACGAATGATTAGCTATCAGCCATCAGCCCTCCGCTCTGTAGCTGATAGCTGATAGCTGATGGATGATGGATGATAGCTGGCTGAGTATATAGCACTTGTCGCAAACGCGGTCGGATTGTTAAGTTATAAGGCCAGGGAGGGAATGTCAAAATGGTTTGTCATAGTTGTGGCGGCGAAATCAAATTGGAGGGCTATATATCGCGCAGCGACGAGTGCCCGCATTGCAGCACAGACATTCATTGTTGCCTGAACTGCGAGCATTACGACCCTGCGGCTCACAACCGATGCCGCGAGCCGCAGGCCGAATGGGTATCGGAACGTGAAAAGGCGAATTTCTGCGACTACTTCATGCCGAATACCCTTCAGGCGGCCGGTCGAAAAACTTCTTCGGCAGACGACGTGCGCAAGGCATTCGACAGCCTTTTCAAAACCTGAACCGCTCGATCAACCGCCGCCGGTTTCGACCCGCTTCTTCTTTTCATACTCAATCACCTTCATCGAAGCAAGGCGCGGGCGGCTTATCGTTTCCATCTCACGGCACAGACCGCGCGAGTTGCGGTCTATGCGTTCCGGGCCGAGCGACCTTCGCTCATGAAAGCGATCTCATTTCCCTGCCGCAGTCGCGCCCACCTTCAATTGGTTCTCTACCTTCTTCACTCCGGGGGTGCCCTGAGCCAATCGCTCGGCGAGCAACCTCTCCGCCAGAGAACGCACAGCGCCAGAAAGCGTGACCGTCCCATCCTTTGCGTTGATCTTCATAGTAGAGATATCGAACGCGCCGGTGCGGAACAGTTCGAATTCAACCTGCTTTGCAAGGTCGGCATTCGGGTCGGCGGGGACGGCCGGGGCGGCAGGCGGTTCGGTCGCGGCCTGCGGGTTTGCGACCCCCAGATTGTTTGTGACGCCCGCGACATTGCCTGCGGCCCGCGCTATCTGCTCCGCTCCGTTGCGCTGGGCGGGATTTGCGACCGAGCCTGAGAGCGTGACCATGCGGTTTTCAACCTTGACCTCTATATTTTTGCCGCCGAGTTCCTGGCTGCGGGCAAGGGCTTCGAGTATCGCGGCCCGTATCTCAAGGTCTTCGACGCGCACGCTCTCGCCTGAGGGTTGAGCGCCGGGATCGACCGTGATTTGATTGTTCACCTCTTTCACGCCTTCGGTGTCGCGCGCTATTTCTCCGGCAAGCGATTTGACATTTTCCGACGCCGCCTGCCCGGTCAGCGTCACTACTCCGTCCTTCGAAGCGACCTCTATGTTGTAAGCCGAGACGGTCTTCGACAGGCCGAGCGCGGACTTGACGTTGCGCGCGGTCGTATCATCTGCGGACGAAGAACCGCCGAGCCATCCTGGCAAGCTGAAGCCGCGTGTATAAACGTAGTAGCCCCCGCCGCCAAGAAGGGCGAGCAGCAGCAATATAACAATGGGTTTTCGCATTCGTTGTTCAGCCTCCTATAGGTAAACCGCGACCATCATAGCATAGATGATGCGTGATTCGTCCTTTGTCCGTGGTCCGGAGCGTAGTCGCTTCTATGTGCGTCGCTCTTTAGCCAGGATTCTGGAAGAAGTGCAACGGACCACTGACAACTGATAACGGACGGATGGCAGAATGCATCCCGTAGCAGAATTGCAACCGCCACACTTGAGAGGCTAGAATCGAACTTGCCTGAAAAATCCAACGCCAACAGGAGACCCTCGATGAAGCCAGTCAAAGCCGGATTCGTGTTTGCCATTCTTTTATTCGTAAACGCCGCCCTCGCCCAGTGGAAGGCGCAGGAGAGCAGGGTGTCTGTCGAGTTGCGAGGTCTAAGCGTCGTAAGCCGTGATGTGGCCTGGGCGAGCGGCACCAGAGGCACATACACGCGTACAACCGATGGCGGCAAGACCTGGCAATCCGGCGTGGTGCAGGGGGCCGAATCGCTCGACTTCCGCGATGTCGAAGCGGTGGACGCTTACAGGGCTTTCTTATTCAGCATAGGGGAGCAATCACGCATATACAAAACCACAGACGGCGGACGACACTGGACTCTGCAATACAGCAACACGACTGCGGGAGTCTTCTTCGACGCATTCGCATTTTGGGACGCTCAAAACGGCGTGGCGTTCAGCGATCCCGTAAACGGAAGCTTTTTGATCATCACCACCTCAGACGGGGGCAAGACATGGAAAGAGGTTCCCCGCGAAAGCATGCCGCCGCCTTTGGAGGGCGAAGCCGCCTTCGCAGCGAGCGGCACCTGCATAACAGTGCAAGGGACCAGTAACGCCTGGATAGGTACAGGAGGCGGGGCCAAAGCGCGCGTGCTGAGGTCTACAGACAAAGGGCGAACGTGGGCGGTTGCAGAGACGCCAATCGCGGCGGGCAGCGCGTCGTCAGGGATATTTTCCATAGCATTCAAGGACGCCAAAAATGGTGTGGCCGTAGGCGGCGATTACAGGAACCCGAATCAAGAGAGCGATAACATCGCCACGACCATCGATGGCGGACAGACTTGGAGGCTTGCAGGCCGCGTTCAGCCTGCGGGATACAAATCCTGCGTCGCTTACGTGCCTGACACGGTTGCGCCTACTATGGTCGCGGTCGGGCTGTCGGGTTCAGGTTATTCGACCGACGACGGCAGGACATGGACGAGCATAGACACAACCGGCTATAACAGCGTCGCCTTCGCCGGACCCGATGCGGGATGGGCGGCAGGGTCAGGCGGCCGGATAGCCAGGTTCGACGGGTTGTTGCCGGGCGCGATAAGGCGTTCGGGCGGCGGCTCCAGATAGTCAACCGTCCGCTATCAGGCACCAGCCGTCAGAATGATGGCTGAATGCCGCTAAACAAAGCGTTGAACTGGACTCGCATTCCAGCTTCCCTGTTATACTCGGCGGCTGGCCCATCGTTAGACATTAGCAGGAAGGGAGCCAAGGTGTTTAAAGTAATAGTAATTTTCATAAGCACGATTCTCTTTCAAACCGCCGCTCTGACAAGGCAAAGTGTTGAAGAAAGCCTGAAAACGGAAGTGACAGGCACAATAATCGCATATCATCATTGGTTGTCACTACTTCCTTGTTACCATATCTGCGCAGGCTCACTCATTGTCCGTGTCGATAGCCCCAAGGGGAGCGAATCAAGCTATATACGTATTGATTTCAAGTATCCCGACAGGCATTTCCCCAGTAAGCTGATTGAGAGAAAAAAAGAGTGGCGTTTTACCCTGGAGAGAACTAACAGTGAGGATGAGCCGATTGAACAATTTGTGAAGGCCGTAGATGCAAAATCAGGAAAAGAAATCGGCTCTGGATCGCCAGCGTGGAGACTTGTTCCTGGTGCAGAAAATGACCTATTGCCATTTGGGAAGGTGATACCCTCATATTTCCTGGTGCAAGATATTAATGAGTTGATCAAGAATAACGAATAGCTATGCCTGAAATCTGCTGGCAGCGCGCCTATTCCCTGCCCTTTCAACCGCTCGCTGACGCGGCTGAGATAGGTGCCTGTTCCAGTGATAATGATCGAGCCGCGGATATTCTTTATATTGATAGGAGGCAAATGAAAAGATTTCTGCTTTCAACACTCGTCGCCGTCATCGCGTTCGCTTGGTCGTTCGACGGCAAGGCATTGAATCACGATCATACTTCGTTCAACGGCCCGGCGGATATGCCCGCGCAGGCGAACTCGAAGAAGGGAGAGACCTGGGACGCTTTTGAAATCGCCGACCTCATAGCAAGGCGCGAAGCATCTAATCGCCCTTATCTGCAATTTCTGAAAGTGCCCACTCTGAGCGCGGGCCTGTACGTGCTGCCTGCCGGGGCCGAGGACCGTCAGCCCGTCCACGATGAAGATGAAATCTACTACATCGTTAGCGGACGGGCGACCATAAAGGTCGGCGATGAAGACAGGGCGGTCCAGCCCGGCTCTATAGTATTCGTGAAGGCGGGCATAGAGCATCGCTTTCATTCGATAAAAGAGGAACTCAAGGTGGTGGTCTTCTTCTCGTCCGCAAAGCCTTCGTAGCGCCGAGCGAGCAGGTTCGGAATCATCGCGAATACCGTGTCAACGGGCGCAGGTCAGGGCGCGGCCGCCGTCTATGCTGACGGTCGCGCCCGTTATCCAGGCTGCGCTATCGGAGGCCAGAAAGTATATCAATTCCGCTACCTCCGAGGCCTCGCCCGCCCGTCCTAGCGGGTGTGTGGTATTGCTGTGTTCGAGAAACGCCGCGTAGGCTTCTTCACTCATTCCGCCTGAGCGATGCAGGCCGCTCACCACGACGCCGGGATTTACGGCATTGACTCGAATCCCTTTCGCGGCAAGCTCAAGCGCGGCGCAACGTGTAAGTTGGTCTACTCCCGCCTTGCTCACGCAATAGGCCAGCACCCCCGGAAAAGAGCGCGGCCCCGTCACGCTCGATACGTTCACGATGTTGCCGCGTGATGTTTCCAGATGCGGCACGGCCAGTTTCATCAGGTGAAAGATTGAGCGCAGGTTGATGTTCATCATCTCATCCCATAGGGCGAGCGAAGTCGCTTCGATGCGCCCGCCTTTGAGTATCCCTGCGGAATTGACCAGAACGTCCAGCCCGCCCATCAACTCGACCGCTCGACCTAAGCAGGCTTCGCTCTCACGCTCGTCCGCAAGGTCTGCTGTTATGACGTGAGCTTTTCCGTTGTCGACGGATGCCGCCACATTGTCGAGCGCGTCTTTTCGACGGCCGACGAGTGCGACCGTTGCGCCCGCTTTCAAAAAGAGTTCGGCTGTCGCTCGCCCTATTCCGCTAGACGCGCCTGTGACGATCACTCTCTTGTCTTTCATTCATTCCTCTCACATGCGATATTCGATTTCGTTGATGGAGTGTACCTGATCGGAGCGAGAGATTGAAAGGTCCGCGCCCGGCCGCCAACGGCAGAAACGAACGGTTTCTGATAAAATCAACAGCCCGCGCGCTTGCGCACGAGACCGCTTGATTACAAGGAGGGGAGCCGTGATTTACTATAAGGATTTCGTACCCAAGGTGACCGCACCGGGCGATTTCATGAAGTCGGCCGAGTATCAGGACTTCGACGCGGCGGTTGCGGCAGCGAATCTATGGATAGAGAACAACTCCATAAAGGTGCTGAACATGGAAACAGTCGTATTGCCAAATATATGGTCTCGCCGAGAGCAGGGAACCAAAGATGCCAACATACATACACACGAAAGCCGCCACGCGGCCAATACCTGGAACCAGTTTGTGAGAGTGTGGTATGAGGAATGAGACACGCTTCACCACGGAGACACGGAGACACAGAGAATCTTTCTTGTTTCCTCTGTGTCTCCGTGTCTCCGTGATAAGTTTTCGATGGATGCAAAGATGATGCTTATGAATATAGAGATAGAGAAAATCGAAGAGGGCGACTTTCGCGTGACGGTGCAAGAGGGCGACAGCCGGTCATCGCACACGGTGACGCTCCAGTCGGACTATTACGAGAAGCTGACCGGCGGGCGAGTTTCAGCCGAAGAACTCGTGCGCAAATCTTTCGAATTCCTGCTTGAGAGAGAGCCTAAGGAAGCTATACTCAGCCGGTTCGACCTCACAGTCATAGCCCGCTACTTCCCCGAATACGAAGGCGAAATCAAAAAGCGCGTGTGAGAAGGTCGTTCAGCCTCATGAGAGTTGCTTGTAGAAAACCCTTCTCTCGTCACGCACCCGAAATCCCGCGCGCGGAGATCGCTACCTTGAAAGCCATAGTCTCGCCGGGAGCGAGCGCTATCAGGTTGCTTTCCACGCCTCGGCTGTCGAGATTGAATGCGTCAGTCGGGCAGGTATAAGGCTCTATGCAGACGGCCCGCCTCGGCGCGGGAGCGGTATAAGCGACCACGTGAGGGAACTCTTTCGGGTCGAATTCCACGACCGTTTGAAGATCATTCCGTCGATCATCGAGCGTGCATCGCACTCGCCCGTCCGAATCCGTAATCACGTCCGTGTATATGTCATCGAGCACAAGACCGCTGAGGTCTGACGCCTCGCGGAGATCGTAAGACCCTTCCACGTCGAGCAGCTTGCCAGTAGGAAGAAAGTCGGCAAGCTCCCATCGCTTACGAGCGGGCACGCAAATCGTGCCTGTTTCGGGATGGCGAAAATATGGATGGATGCCGAAGCCGAATGGCAGGTCTCGGTCGCCCGTGTTTATCACTCGCGTGTCCATTTCGAGAGAACTGTTTTTCAGGCGATAGGTCACTTCGAGCCGAAAAGGAAAGGGAAACTGCGCGAGTATCTCTTCCGGGTAGCGAGCCGCGTCTATGCTCGATTTGATCCAGGAGCCTTCATCAGGGGAAGCGCCCGCGCCTTCGATGGTCCATGCTTTATCGCGCACGAAGCCATGACGTGGCGGATCGACCTTGTACCTTGTGCCGCGAAAAGTGAATTCGCCATCCTTTACGCGATTGGGAAAAGGAAAGAGTATAGGTATGCCGTAACTGCCCGGCCGCTTGCTGAATTCTTCGAAGGCGACGGTCTCAAGCACAGGCTCGCCCGCGCGCATTGCGAAGCAATTATTCCCCCAAGCGGGAGCCACTTCCGCATAAGTGTCTTCGGATTGGCGAAGGGTGAAAATCTCCGCCCCGCCTCGTATTTCAGATTCGATCGAGTAATGTTCGGTCATGGTTTATCTCCGGCATGGTTATCTTTCACATTGGCTCTCGATGAAATCGATCACCTCGACAGCTTTATCGAGATAGTCCTTGATCTGAGACATGGTTATACCTGAGGGTCTGCCGTGCGCTATTTCATGGCGATTCTTCATGATGGAGTTTATAGCTTCACGGCGACCGTTCGAGTCTACGAATGCCTCTAATTCTGTTGCCCAGTCAGGCTTGAAACGACGCGCAGTTTCAATGAACTTTGTTGTGTTTGGATTTTGAATTCCGGAAAGCATCGAGGTTGCATAGTCTGCCACGGGCTTGGGCGCTCTTCGAACAAACTCCCCATAAATCTCCTTCAATGAGTTTTCAAGGAACCCGGCGCTCAACACACACAGATACCTTGCCCAATGCGAACGCATTTCGAAATCGTTACCGCAGGCAGCGTTTGCTTTATTGAATAACCAGCGCAGCCTTTGTAGTTGACTCGATAACTCACGATTATGCATTTAGAGGTCTGCAAATGCTTCAATTGCTTTGCTGATTCTTGTAAGCACTTTTTCAACATCCGATGTCGCCTGAAAAACAGCGGCTGCATATTCCCTATCTTTTAGCAGTCCAAGGTAGGTCTCCACTATTCTTTCAGGGTTTTCAATGGGACCACGACTGATCCTCTTCGCAAGACCAACCATTACGGAATCGAATACGGCTGCATTGATAGCACGCTCTGGTCTGAATATAGTATTGATCTCAAGATCCAACGCAACGTTTATAGTATCCGTAAAAACTTTCGTGGCTTCGGGGAGGAACCTCTTGCCTGCAAATCTATGCTTTTTAGTGAATTTATTGAGAAACTCTGTCATTGGTTTTTCATAATGTTCAAAATCAAAGTACAGTGCCAGAAACCTGAGTATAAGTTCCTGGTCTTTCAATCGTTTATTTTTTTTGCCGTATATCTGTCGCCATGCAGGGTAATCATTAAGTTGCTTGATTAGATCTATGAACGGCCCATGGTATACCGCCGTGCGAATTTCTTGAGGATATAGCTTACGCCCTGTACTATTGAGCCTTTCAAAAATATGATAGATGCTCGTGTCGTCATCTTTAGGAGAATCTTGTTTGACCACCGTTGCATGAATAATGGAATTGTCGAGTTTCAATCTGTCTCTTTCATCTAACGCATCATAGGTGAGTTCTTCGAAATTACTCTGTACTTTTGTTAAAGCGAAAACCCGGTGAGTTTTGTCTTCCGGTCTTGGGTCAAAGATCCCCTTGTAAAAGAATTGAAGTGTCTTTAGTCGTTGCTGGCCGTCAATAACCAGAAGCTTATTAGATTCTGGCTCTTTTGCCAAAAAAACACCTGGCACTGGTAGACCTAGTAAGAGAGATTCGATAAAACGTGATGCTTCTTGTATCTTCCAAACATAATCCCTCTGAAAAGAGGGGATAAATATGTCACCTCTATCCAATCTCCGAACGAGACCATCGACATCATAATCTGCTCCATAGCTCGATATATCATACCGCTCTGGAACAACTGTATCATCTTGACTGGCTTCGTCTAGTACCTCTTCCTCATCCTCTTGTTCTAGTAGTTCGCTAACTTCTTGAGCCATAATCAGTGCCCCTTCCTTTCTGCTATTGCATTGCAAGAAAACTTTAGCGGGTTCTTCCTACAATCTCAACAGGTAACAGAAAACCTCATGGTGATTCGCTATTGAGTTGTTCAACTTCACTCTTATCTCGCCCCTATCCAATCTTCATTTCCGCCAGCCCGCGCTTCGCGCCCAGTCGTCCATCTCTTTTTGCCTCTTCGCATAATCAAGGGGCGGCCTCTCTTTCGAGCGGGCGACCTCGGCTCGCATGCACTCCGTGTTTTCGGCAAGAGGTGGGAGGCCCGCTCGGAGGCGACGCGCGTCTACGCCTGCGGGGTCTTCCAGGGCGAGAGGACTCATCTCGCCGTTTTCGTCCCAATCGTACTGTGTGCCGTAAAGCTGCGGACGGCCCTCGAACATGCATATCCGGTCTTCGAGCATGGCCGCCTGCCACAAAGGGGCTTCGCCGCCTTCGGCCGCTTCTTTTATCAACCTGAGTCCCCGCCTTTGCAATTCGGGGTCGCCTATCGCGTGCTGCACTATAATCCAGGCGGCTTTCGCTCCGTCTTCTCCAACGAGGCTGCGCGCAGGCCATCCGTGCTCTTCGATCATTCGCTTCAATCGCGCAGCATTGCGACGGTGAACCTCTTTCATGCGGGGATGATACCCCTCGAACAGCGACCCGTCGGCGGCCAGCTCTTCTCGCAGAGATTCGTCCTCCGCGATCATAGCCAGCAATTCTCTGCGAAGCACCTCGTTGTTATGCATGCCGTTCTCCTAATTGACATGTTCGTCGGGCGCTTCGTCAAATCCCGGTCTTATGAACTTCCTCGCGTTCGGAAAAGCCTGCTCGGTCTTCTGCCGCAGCCGCTCAAGGTATAGCAGAATACGTAGGATGGAGTCTTTCTTGTCGGGCAGGTGATTTATCATCTCGCCCCAGGCCATTATGGAGCGGTCCATTCCTATGAGCGCCACCTTGATCGAACCGTCGGAATCCTTTTGCCAGGAGTCGTCTTCCCTCTCTTCTTCGCGGTCTGAACCGAGCAGCCCTCGCATGATCTTTGCGCCTATCTGATATTGATACCATCGAAGGACTGCCGTCGCATTGTTTATGGCTTCATCCTTTCGGGTCATCTCCCGGCTCGCGATTCGATTTTCGAGTTCGGCAATCTCGTCTTCCTGGATTTGGTCCGCAGAGCCTGTTTCACGGTCGAGCCATTCGCCCGTGAGTTTTCCATAGCCGATGGCCGCTTTCGATAGATCGTTACCATAAGCTTTGTCTCTGCGGCGGCGCTCTTCTTCTTCAGCGGATTCGAGGTCGAGCGAGTCGAGGTCTATGCCCTGCTCCTCGGCCCAGGCGGTTATCATCTCGCGCGTCTGTTTAAGTATAGACTCCATCTTGCGCCAGAACGCGGCATTGTTTACATCACGAGAATCGGAGTCTTCGGCCTCTTCCCGTTCCATCGCGTAAGTGAGGCAGCGCGAAGTGAATGAGCAGCGTTCGCACCAGCGATCGCAATAGTTGTATATGCCCGGTATAAACCTGGGGTCTCCGGCCAGCTTCAAAATATCTTTATTTCTCAATGTCTCCACTCCTGATAAAAATCCGGCGATAGCTATGGGGCTGCAAAGCCGGGGCGAGCCATAGAGCGATTCTTTTATAGTGCGGGCGGCGCTCACCCTGTTCAGGCAAAAACGCTATAACATCGCTCCGCACAAGTCAATTTTCTTCGTAACCTCTCAGCAACTTTTTGTCCCGTCAGGAACGCTTGATAAGAGCAACAGCAATGAATTGCTGGGATCCAACAACCTGCTCTTAGTGCCGCAGGCACGGCTGAGAGCGGGGCTGAACGCAAGAAAGAAATCTTTATTCGGTTCAGCCGTCCCTACGGGACGCGCAGAGGCTGAGATGCGTTCTATCGTTTCGATCAGTTTTCCAACCGCCGACTCAAGGATTGAAAGTTCCCGATTTGCGTTCTATTCTTTATTGGCTATGCCTACACGAGAAGAAGCCTGGAATTTGCTGTGCGAGTACACCAAAGGGGAGTCGCTCAGAAAGCACGCTCTCGCTGTCGAAGCCGTAATGAAGGCTTACGCCCGGCGACTTGGCGAGGACGAAGAGAAATGGGGTATAGTCGGCATGCTGCATGACTTCGATTATGAGATGTACCCTGATCCGCCCGATCACCCTTTGAAGGGGTCTGAAATCCTCGGCGAGCGCGGCTACAGCGACGAGATACGCCGGGCCATCCTGGGACATGCCAACTACACGGGGGTCGCGCGCGACTCTCTGCTCGCAAAGGCGCTTTATGCTTGCGACGAGTTGACAGGCTTCATCGTAGCCTGCGCGCTCGTGCGGCCCAACGGCATATCGGATCTCGGGGCGAAGTCTGTAAAGAAGAAGCTCAAGGACAAGGCGTTCGCGCGCACGGTCAATCGCGATGAGGTCTACGAAGGGGCCGAAGAGTTCGAGGTCGATCTCTCGGAGCACATAGATTTCATCGTAGCCGCCCTGCGCGATGTGGCCGATAGCGTGGGCCTTAGAGTTTCAGCCATCAGCCATCAGCCGTCAGCCGTCAGCCATCAGCCGTGATGCGTGATTTGTCCGTTGTCCGTTGTTGCGATAGCGAAGGACTCCGCTAAAAAAACAACCGACTGCTGACCACTGATAGCTGATGGCTGATAGCTGATAGCTGATAGCTGACAACGGCTGACCCGATCAGATGAAAGCGACTGTATTCAATAGAATCATTCTCATCCTCGCACTGCTCCTGACGGGCGGCGCGAACACGGTCGTCCGGGCGCAGACCCTGGCTTCGCCCGTCGGGTCTTCGAATGATTCTTCCGCCAAGACGGCGCACGAAGCCTCGCTGCGCGGAGAAGAGTTGCGGCGCAAATGGGAACTCGACAGCGCAGAGGCCGCTTTCCGCGAAGCCATCACTGTAGCCCCGGCGAACGCGGAAGCCGCCCTGGGGCTGGCCAGAATAGCGCGGGCGAGATTCAATTACAAGGAAGCGCTTCGATGGCTCGACCAGGCAATTGCCCATAACCCGGCGTCGGCCGATCTGCTGGCCGAAACGGGCTGGGTCTATCTGGCGGCCGAAGAACCGGCGCGCGCGCTTGTTTACCTGGACATGTCATTGAAGGCGAACCCGTCTTGTGTGGCGGCGATTCTCGGACGCGCAAATGCCGCCCTGCTCCAACGCGATTACAGCGGCGCGGAACTTCTATTGCGCCGGTATCTCGCCCGCAATCCCAAAACGAGCGGGGCGCTTTCGCTTCTAGGTCGAGTGCTACTTGAGTACAACAAAAACAGCGAAGCCATCGCTGCGGCCGCGCAGGCGATAGAACTCGACCCCTTCAACACGGAAGCTCTATACGTTATGGCGTTCGCAAGGGCGACCGAGCGCAAAGTCTCGGAGGTGCGCGATCTCGTGAAGCGCGTGCTCGCGCTCAATCCTCTCAGCGCAGGCGCGCGGCGATTGCTCTCTCAGTATTCGAACGGTCGAAAAGGTTACGAGCAGAAAGTTCCCGAAGAAGGGCGTAAACACTACGAGCGGGGCAAGAGTCTCAAACAGAAGGGCAGACTGAGAGAGGCCGTCTCGGAATTTGAAGCCGCGCTCTCGGTCGAACCCGGCTATTACCGCGCATTGATATCGCTGGGCGACATCTGGTTGAGAGAAAGAGATTACGAGCGAGCGGCGATGGCCGCCAGACTCGCTCTCGAGGTCGACCCGGAAGGCGCGCTCGCGCACCTTGAGTTGAGCTATGCCGACTGGGGCTTGCAAGAGAGGGCGCGCATAGAGGTGGGCGCGACGGATTTCGCGGCGCTCTTCTACGAACACGCTTCCCCTACCGTAGCGGAGATGACCGATGAAATCTTCCCGAATTACAACTCTCTCACCCGCCGCCAGCAGATAGTTATCGACCGGGCGATTGCGCCGCTCGGAAAGTTTTTACCTGTGCTCGCCCGACGCGGCGCGCGCCACTACCTGCTGCCTTTCGACCAGAGCATAGACGATATTGAAACCGATGGCGCGATAGGGGATAAAACCTTCGATGGACGCTACTATGCAAGCATACGGGGGATAGGCGGGCGCATAACGGCATCGGGCATAGAGTACATAGAACTCGCGGCAGCCGGCGGATTCAACACCATCGCGCACGAATTCGCCCATCAGGTCCATGTAATAGCTCTCGGAAGAGATGAGAGGGAAAACATACAGAAGCTCTATAAGCAGGCTCTGGCAGAGGGTCGCGCCCTGGATTACTACGCTGCCGAAAACGAGTTCGAGTATTTCGCTCAGGGGTATGAAGCCTTCATATCGGGTCACAAGCGGCCCGGCGCAAGCGTGACCGCGCGACACACAAGGAGCGAGTTGCTGGCGCGCGACCCGGCCCTCTATGACTTCCTCGACAAACTGACCGGAAATGCGCGCCGTGCGGCCCTCTCACAAATGCCATCTCAGAAAGCAAATCGCTTCTATGAGAGAGCGCGATTGCAGAGCGTCAGGGAGGGGATGCTTTCAGACCGTTTTCACATCGACCCGGCAATAATCCGAGGGGTCTGTGTGCATGCCGGAGACCGTGTATATTCATTCAAAAATCTGAGGGCGGAGGGCTTCCTATTTCGAAGACCGCATGTTTTGAGGGTTGTTGAAAACGGCCCGGCCCATATTTCAAGAGATGCTTGACAAAAATATGGCAGCATGCAACTATCACACGGGAGCTATCCCCTTGGATGGAAATTCAGCAACTCGAATCGCATGCACTGCATCCTAGAGTTGCGTCCATTTCAATAAATCAAAGAGCGGATGCGCGTGCAATGCAGCGAGCGGGTATTCAGGCGCGCCATTGGCAAAACAGTTTTAGGAGGAGTATTTCCATAATGAAGAGAGCGTTGATAACCATGGCAGTGGCCGGGCTGATGCTGGCGATCTTCTCGCCTCTGGCCCAGGCCCATACGTCGGGGACTGGTCGCTATCAGCCAGTCTTACAGGATGACCCAAAGAAGGAAGAGTACGAGCTTTACAAAAAATGGTATGACGCCAACAACAACAAGGAATATGTGAAGGCGATGGCGTATGCCAAGGAATTCCTCGAAAAATTTCCCAACGGCCAAAATGTCGATTACTTGAAAAACACCTGGATGCCTCAGATGAAACCCATCGTGCGAGGCATTCTTTTCGAGGAGGCCAGAAAGAACAAAAACACGGCCGAGATGATCCGCGTAGCGAGGGAGGCGCTCGCCGAAGACCCTGAGAACCTCGATTACATTTACCTGGTCACGTATCACTTGCGCCAAAACCATCTGGTGACCCCGAACAATTATTCGTATGTGTCGGAGGCCGCCGAATTCACCGGCAAAGCCATACAACTGGTCGGGGCAGGCAAGGTTCCCAAAGTCGTTGACCAAACCAAGTGGAACCAGAACCAGGTGCTCGCCTATCTGAATGAAACTATGGGCAAAATCGAAGAGCACAAAAAAGACGACGATAAGGCGCTCGAATACTACGCGAAGGCAGCGAGCCTCGACCCTTCGAAGCCTATACACTTCTTCGATGTAGGCCGGCTGCATCAAAAGAAATATGTTCAGGCAGTCGCCGCATATAATAAATTCACAGATGAGCAAAAGCAGGCACCAGAAGATCAGATGCTGCCCGAAGTCAAAGCCGCATTCGACGAGGTAAACAAACAGGTCGACAAGGTCATAGATAGCTGGGCGCGGTTTGTGGCGCTCACAGCCAACAAGACCGAATGGATCACGACGCGCGATCAGGTGAATGGCGAGCTTGTCAAGCTCTACAATTACCGCCACCCGGATACGCCTGACGGTCTGCAAAAACTGATCGATCAATATCGCACCGGCGCTCCTTCATCTTCGAGCAACGGAAACTCTTCCACAAAGCCATAGCCGTTTTTGCCGGGCGGCCAGATAGTTTCAACTGCTCGCAGGGAGCCAGCTCTCAACAGGGGCTGGCTTTTTGCGTTCGCACGCCTCTCGAACATGGGATACTGAAACAGGGCGGTCAATCGTTTTCTTGTGGTATATTGTTTGGGGCGCGCGAGACAGGCGCGCCCGCCGTTGTACTATGATTTCACTCGAACGCGAAAAACTGCTTTCGGAGCTTGAACAGAAAATCGGCCACTCGTTCCGGTCGCGCGCGCTGCTGGACCGCGCTCTTACACATCGCTCGTTTGCAAACGAGCGCACAGACGAGAACTGTCGCCACAACGAAGCTCTGGAGTTTTTAGGCGATTCGGTGCTCGGTCTCGTGGTCAGCGCCTGGCTTCTGGAACGCTACCCCGAATTGTCTGAGGGAAAACTGTCGAAGATGAAAGCCTTTCTGGTCAGCGAGCCGAGCCTGGTCGAGACGGCAGGCAGTCTCGACCTCGGACGCTACATACTTCTCAATCGAGGCGAGGAAAAGACCGGCGGCAGGCGAAAGCGCACGCTTCTGGCGGATGCTTATGAAGCGTTGATCGCAGTCATTTACATCGAAGGCGGCCTCAACGCGGCAGAGAGGTTCCTGCGCCGGGAGCTACGCGAAAAGATGCTCTCTATAGACCCGCGCTCGATGATAGGCGGCGATTACAAATCCGCTTTGCAGGAGCGCATGCAGGCAGCAGGCGCTCCCGTGCCCGATTACCAGGTCGTCGAGATGACCGGTCCCGACCACCGTCGCATATTTCGCGTGGAACTTCGCGCCGCAGGCCACTCCCTGTCGACGGGAGAAGGGCGTAGCATCAAACTCGCCCAACAAGAAGCCGCTCGAATCGCGCTCGATGCGCCCGGTTTGCTCGACAACATAATCGCCACGCAAGCCGAGACGCCCGGCACTGAGACGAACGATGATCACCATCCGTCAGCCGACTTTGAGGATCAACCCTCGCCGGACTCTGACGGTGATATGCTTGTTTGCGGAACGGATGCGAGCGATGAAGAGTTTTCACCCGACCCGGAGGATGAGGCCGAGGCGCGAGGCGTTGTGGCTAACGACTTTTGAGGAAAAGAAAGCCTGAGCGAAATCGTCACGGATGAAATCGTCACGAACGAAATCCTTATCGCCTTTTGAATTTCATTTTGCAGGAATTTTGAGATAATCAGACTTATGAACGACAACTCCGATTTGCAATCACAGGAAGGGGCGGCAGGCACGGAAACCGTCCAGGCGCAGAAAACGGAAGAAGCGCGCGAGCCGGCCGTCAAAGCGAAGCCGGACAAGAACGCAGAGGCTGAAGCCGAAGAACCTGCCTTCAAGAAGAGCGTGGCGCGCGAATATTTCGAGTCGGCAGTCGTGACTCTGATTATGGCCGTCTTCGGAATGACCTTCATAGTGCAGGCCGTGAAGGTGCCGACAGGCTCTATGAAAGATACTATATGGATACAGGACCACCTGCTCGTCAATAAATTCATCTTCGGTCCCACAGCCGGTTCGGGGCTTCCTATTTTCCCTTCTCGTGAGATCAAACGGGGCGACATAGTGGTCTTCAAGTATCCGCAGAACCCCGACATCAACTATGTCAAACGGGTTATAGGGATGCCTGGCGAAATCGTCGAATACGACAGCGCCCAAAACAGAGTCTACATCGACGGAAAAGAGTTACCTGAGCACCGTATTTATGTCGAAAATCCATTAAAGAGTGATGATCCTGCACCTCTCACACACGTTCGAGACGAAGGTACTCCGCAAGGGGCCGAATGGACGGTCTATTATTATCTGGATGCCGAAATAAGCGTGGCGGCCACTTTCCAGCGCGAATACAGTGACTATGGTGTGGGGCGACCTTACAAAGTGCCTGAAAAGGGCGATCCCATCCCGGATGACATGATGAATGACCCGCACCGCCGCCGTATATATGACAGCGATAACGACGGCCTTTATGACAGCGATCAGTATTTCTGCATGGGCGACAACCGCGACAACAGCCAGGATAGCCGCGAATGGGGAACAGTGCCTCGCGGAAATATCGTCGGCCGCGCGATGCTCGTCTACTGGTCGCTCGACCGCACAGGAGAGCCGGAGGGCGGCTCGAACGTGCTGATAGATTTCTTCACCAAATCACGATGGTCGCGAACGGGGAAATTCATCAAGTGACCTCTATGACCGCAGACCCGAATCAATGTGCCCCACAAAACGGGCATGAAGAGTTGAGTTCGATAGAGGACCGCTTGAAAGATTTGCGCTCGCGCATAAGCGAAGACGCACAAGCCATAGATACCTACAAAGCTAAAACGGCTGCGGCGATGGGAGGGGGAGTTTTCCTGTTTTTGCTCGCCGCCGTGCCCGCCTACGACCTCCTCACAGGCAATACCAGTCTCTGGTTCATGCTCGACATAACGCGCGACCAGCTTTACTGGATAGCCGGTGCGCTCTCCCTCACGAGCCTTCTGCTGCTTGCGATGGCAGCGATGCGCGAGCGGCAGCGAGACCGGGCGCGCGAGATCAGGCTCGACGAACTCGAAGAGGAATTCGCCCGGCTGCTCGAACGCAAGGAAGCGATCTCGCAAGCTGAAAGGTGATGAATCCGAGCCTGAAAATTCGGCGCGCGGCACGATAGGTCCGCGCGCCGAATGGCTGAAACCGACATTACTGGCCGCCGGGCTTCTTGAACTTCGCGTCGTCTATAGCCTCGCCGTGAGTGATTTTATCGATCATCAGGTTGATGGTAAAAGCCGGTGTGACCTGTCGTATGGAGGAGGGCAACTTGACGCCGTCGACCTCCTTGTAGTTGTCGAAGTAAACCTCGACGGGTAGCTTGCCCGTAGGGCCCTCGCGCTCCATATCCATGCGCAATAGAAGGCCGCTCTCCGCATCGAAATACCACTTCTCCGGGTCGGCTCCGGCGGGGGTCGCTTCTATGACGTAGGCTGCGCGCTCGCCCACCTTATCCTCGCCTTTGAGCTCCATCTTGGGATACAGCTTTTTGAGGTTGAGGTCTCTATAAAAGTGCGCGTCGAGCTTCGTTGCAGCCAGTTCCGCCCCGCTCTTCTCGCGCAGTCCGGTTTCCGGGGTATCCGACCAGGCCACAGTGCCGTCAAATCCTTCCTGCACGGCACCATAGCCGGCGATAGTGATTACTGCAAGCGATTTGTCCGGGGCTTTCGCATAAATCTCCGCCGAACCGCTCACTCCCGCAGCCGGAATATCGATCGTTCCTCTCATAACCCGGCTGGTGTGCTTTTCAATCGCCGCCTTCCCGCCGATGGCCTTCACGTATTTGTCGAGTATCTGATCGACCGCGGGCATGGAGCCTTTTGCCTTCATCTCTCCTGCCGGTTTGTCTTCCATCTTCGGTTTTGATTCTTGAGCAAAGGCCGAGAAGGCCGCAAACAGGCCGAGCAGTATTATCGTCATCGTTCGCTTCATAACTATTGTCCTTTCTTGATTGAAAATATTAATCATTGCCGCGCGCCGAAGGTTGAAAAATTCGCAAACGCTTCAGCTTCGGAACTCGGAACCGAAACAATGGCGGACGATCTTCTGCGAATCTGACGGATCGCCGCATCTATTTGAGGGTCGTGCCCTTTCAGTAACTCCCTGCGATCAGGCTTTACTTCCACATCCGGGACCACACCGCGCCCTTCGATGAGCACGCCCTTGGGGGTCTTATAGTCGCCGAAAGCGTATTGAAAAAGCGCGCCCGTAGGCAGCTTTTGAAATATCGAAACAAGCACGGCCCCGAGGCTGCGTTCGCCCACTACAGTGGCGCGGCCGTTTTCCTGCATGCCGGCCGCAAACACTTCGCTCGTCGAGGCGCTCCCGCCGTCTATGATTATCACGACGAGTCCGGTGTAAGGGTCTTTCTGCGGAAAGACGGCAAAGTTCTGATAGCCCGCGCGCATCCTGATGCGGCCGAGCGATGTCTGTTTCGTTTCGAGCAAACCCGCTATTCCGGCCGACATATTGCCAAGTCCTCCGGGGTTGCCGCGCAGGTCTATTATGATGCCGGGCGCATCGCTCATTGAGCGTATCGCAGCGCGAATCCTGTCCATCAAAGAGACGACGAAGATGTTGAATCCGATATAGCCTATCCGGTCAGCCAGGCGTTTGGATTCGAATCGTACACGTTGCGGGGGAAAGTTGCCGAGCGCCGGTGACATCTCACCGTTAAACTTTTCCCTCGTCAACACGACCTTGCGCAGACGGTTGCGCTCGTCGAGATACCGTATGCGAGCCGAAGAGTCTGCCGCGCCGTTTATGCGCGCAAGCACCGCCCGCGCGATCTGCAGCCTCACCCTTTCAGGCGACAGCTTGCCCTTTGCCAGTCGCCCGGCGATCCGCCTCACCACGATTCCATCCACCTGTTGGATTATGAATCCGGGTCGCAGCCCCGCTTTGGCAGCGGGCGACTCGGCATCCACTCGCGTAATCACCGCCTGGCCGTTTATGAAATTCAGGTCGATGCCTGTGCTGCCATTCGAGGATTTATCGGGGTCGTCTTCCGCGATAGCATCGGGGGGAATGATTTGAAAATGCGACTGGCCGAGTTCGCCTAGCATCCGTTGAAGCAGATCGTAAAGCTCATCATCGCTCTTTATCGCAGCCAGGCGCGGCTCGTACAGCTTGCGTACTCCGTCCCAATCCACACCGCCGAACGAGGGGTCGAAATGCTTCTCCTTGACCGTGCGCCATACTATATCGAAAGTCTCCTGCCGGAGGTCTGCTGCACCCTTACGAGCAGGAGCGGAAGCAGCAACTTGCGGCGCGCGGGGACCGGTCTGCGCCGCCGCCATCAGCCCCAGTATAGCGATCAACAGGGCTGCCAAAATGTTCCTTTTCATCAAGCGATTCCTCTATCAGAACAGATAACAAAAACTCTATGCGAAAGCAGATACTGCTATACGCTCACACATGGTAACAGGTTCTCTCCTCTAAGCAGAAGGCGGTCGTGATGGCGACAAGTCGATTACTGCCTACTGCCTACCGGCATATTCCGTAATTCGGGTGGTTGTTAACTATCGGCTCACGGATTAAACTGTAAATTGTGGGCGCGAGGTGAATGCAATGACGAAAAGCCAACAGATAAGTCAGACGGAACTCGATAATATTATCGCCGACGAATTCGGCGTCAATGCCAGTTATGTCAGCGTTCTGCTTCAACAATTCAAGAAAGATCCCGCATCGATCAATGACGAATGGGGGTCTTTCTTCAGAGAGCTTCTCGGTTCGGGCGGAGCCGCTGACCTCAGCGCCGATACATCTCATGTGACGCCTCAGCCCGTCCTCGCAGCAGCGCAGCCCGCCCCGTCTCCGCAACCGGTCCCTCGGCCTAAAAAGATCGCCTCCGCGCCTCAGCCCGACGGCGGCGTAGTCCTTCGCGGTCCCGCGCTTAGAATAGCCGAGAACATGGAAGCGAGCCTCAGCGTGCCAACCGCTACCTCGCAGCGAGAGATACCGCTCAAGCTGCTTGACGAAAATCGTCGCCTCATCAATCAGCACCTCAAAGCGACCGGGCGCAAGGTGTCTTACACGCACCTGATAGGCCGCGCCATCATCAAAGCACTTGAACCCTTCCCTCAACTCAACGACTCTTATAAAGAGATCGACGGGACGGCCTATCGCTTCGCATCGGATGAAGTCAATCTCGGAATCGCAGTCGACACTACGCGAAAGGACGGCTCGCGCACCCTGCTCGTTCCCAATATAAAAGGCGCGCAACATCTGACATTTTCAGAATTCCTCGCCGCCTATGACCGAATAGTAAAACGCGCGCGCGAAGGCAAGCTTCAGGTCTCGGACTTCGAGAGAACTACGATCAGCCTGACCAATCCCGGCACCCTCGGCACGACGGCCTCCAATCCCCGATTGATGGCCGGACAGGGTTTGATCGTCGCTACCGGCGCAATAGAGTTTCCGCCCGAATATCATGCCATGGCCGCCGAAGCCCTCTCCCGGCTCGGCATCAGCAAGATAATGACCATAACGAGCACCTACGACCATCGCATAATTCAGGGGGCCGAGTCGGGCGCGTTCCTCGCGCTCATAGACGAGATGCTGCGCGGGCAGCACGATTTTTACGACGAGATATTCGTCGACCTCGGAATTTATTACAGGCCGTACCGATGGGCCATCGATCTCAACCCCGCGATCCTCGGCGAAGAGCGCCGCCGCGACGAGGTCAAGAAACAGGCGCGCGTGCTTCAACTCATAAACGCCTATCGCGTGCGCGGACACCTGATCGCGGACCTCGACCCGCTCGGCTGGAAGGATATTCAATATCACTCCGAACTCGATATAGAGACCTACGGACTTACTATATGGGACCTCGACCGCGAGTTCATCACAGGAGAACTCGGAGGCAAGGAGACGGCGACGTTGCGCGAGATAGTCGAGCGATTGCGCCGCTACTACTGCGGCAAGGTGGGCGTCGAGTATCGCAACATCTCCGGGCCCGAAGAGAAAGAGTGGATACGCTCGCGCGTCGAAACCGAGCCTCCCCGGATTCCTGTCGAAGCGAAACAGCAGATTCTATGGAAGCTGATTTCAGCCGAACAGTTTGAAAAATTCCTCGCCGTCAAATACCTCGGCCAGAAACGGTTTTCGGTCGAAGGCAATGAAACCGTCGTCGCACTGCTCGACCAGTTGATAGAGGGCGCAGCCCGTCGCGGCATTCGAGACATAACCATAGGCATGTCGCACAGGGGCCGTTTGAACGTCATCGCAAACGTGATAGGCCGGTTCTGCGAGCGGATATTTACGAACTTCGAGGGTTCGGTCCACCCCCGATTCCCGCACGACCATGGAGATGTGAAGTACCATCAGGGCGCGAGCGGCGTGCGCGAGACAGGCGACGGCCGACAAGTGCAACTCACGGTGGCTTCCAATCCCAGCCATCTGGAATTCGTGGACCCCGTAGTCGAAGGAATAGTGCGCGCCAAACAGGACGGACATGAAAAACCGGCCGATTCGCTCGCCGTGCTCATACACGGCGACGCGGCATTCGCGGGCGAAGGCGTCGTGGCCG
>JAKEHD010000254.1 GCA_022615215.1 Blastocatellia bacterium | reverse complement strand
TTATCGCGGCCTGCGCGAGGGCGAAATTTTCGAGAGCTATGAGGTGAAAGACCTCGTAGTGAAACGAGACGCAGGCACGTTCACGTTTCGGAGCGGGCGAATAAGTTTCCTCTCGCCCGTGATGTCGCGAGTGGTGAAAGCGGTCTTCGTAGGCGAAGGCGAATTCGCGCTCGTGCCCGTGCCTCCGCTTGAGCGCGACTACCTGCGAACCGTCACCGAAAGGGAGACGGTGGAAGAGGCTTTCAGCAAGGCTGCGTTCTGCTTCACGGATGGGACTTATGAAGAGATCAAAGCGAAATCGCAGCCCGCGAGCGAACCGTCAGGGGCGCGCGACCTGCTGGGGGATTTCTACAAGCGCGTGCGCGACCGCGCCAGGGGCGGAGATAACGTCGAGGCGGAGATTCTGGCCGACATATACAATTCGCAGAGGGCGGGATTCTTCAGCGCATATATATTCGGCCGCAAATATGACGACCTGCGCTATGGCGTATTTCCGCTCGGCGCAATACCGCGCCTCGCGCCCGAAGAGGTCGTGCTGGTCAACGCAAACTCCAGCGACGAAAAGCGCGGTATATGGTATCTGGCCCATCTCGCCGACGAGTATAAAAACGGCACGGCCAGTTCCGAAGAGAACAAGCACATAATCGACGTAGAGCACTACCAGATCGAGACCGTGATCGACGGGGGCGAAAAGCTGACCTCAAGCGCCGAGCTTACCTTCACAGCCCTCTCAAACGGCGACCGCGTGCTCGGCTTCGGGCTGCTGCCCTATTTGCGTGTCACGCGGGTGAGAGCGGCAGACGACCGCGAAATAAATTTCATTCAGGAGCGCAGCAATCAGGACGGTTCTTTCTACGCGATTCTTCCCGAACCGCTCGTCAAGGGACGGCAGTACAAACTCGCAATCGAGTATCAGGGGAACAAGGTCATAGAGGACGCAGGGGGCGGGAACTTCGCCATTGGAGCGCGCACGAGTTGGTATCCGAGCATCAATTCCTTCAACGACCGCGCGACCTTCGACATCACCTTCAAGGTGCCCAAGCAATACACCCTGGTCGGCGTGGGCAAGGAGGTTAAAAACTGGAAGGAAGGCGATTTCGCGGCCTCGCAATGGGTATCGGAAGTGCCGCTCGCGGTGGCCGGGTTCAACTACGGTCTATTCAAAAAGAAGGAGCTTACGGATTCTGTGACCGGATATAAAATCGAGGGCTATGCCACTCCGAATGTGCCAGGTTATTTGAAGGCCGCAGCGGAAGAAATCTCACTGTCCCCCAGCAGAATGATAGATGGAACCATGGTCGATGCGCAGAACTCCATGCGCATATTCACGCACTGGTTCGGCGAAGCGCCCTACGGACGTATAGCCATCACGCAACAACCTCAGCCTAACTTCGGTCAATCCTGGCCGACGCTCGTTTATCTGCCCTTGATCGCTTATCTCGATTCGACGCAGCGATGGATGCTCTTGGGGAATCAGGCGAGCCTTACGGCATTCATACAGGAGGTGACGGCGCACGAAGTGGCGCATCAGTGGTGGGGCCACATAGTCGGCTGGGCTTCTTATCACGATCAGTGGTTGTCTGAGGGGTTCGCCAGTTTCTCTGCAAGCATCTTTTTGCAGGCGACCGAGCGCAAGCCCGACAAGTATCTGAAATTCTGGGATAACGAGCGCAAGACGATACTTGAAAAGAACCGATGGGGCAACCGCCCGAACGATGCGGGACCGATATGGATGGGCCTCCGCCTCAGCACATTTAAAAACCCTGGCGGGTACAGCCAGCTTGTCTATCCAAAGGGGGCTTACATCTTGCACATGCTGCGATGGATGATGTTCGACCGGCAGGACGGCGACAAGCGATTCATCGAGATGATGAAGGACTTCGTAAAGACGCACTTCAACCGCAACGCCTTTACCGAGAGCTTCAAGCGGGTGGTCGAGCGCCACATGAAGCCCACGATGGATCTCGACGGCAACGGGCGAATGGACTGGTTCTTCAACCAGTGGGTCTACGGCATGGAGATACCGAGCTACAAGTTCAATTACACCCTGACGCCCGAAAGCGAGGGCAAGGCGCTTCTGAAGGGGACCATCACGCAGAGCGGAGTATCTGCGAATTTCAAGATGCTGGTGCCGCTCTATTTGGACTACAAAGGCAAGATCATACGGCTCGGAGAAGCGAAAATGGTCGGCAGCAGCACGATGTCCGAATTCAGCATAAGGCTGTCTGAGCGGCCCGATAAGGTCTTGATAAACGCCAACCACGACATACTCGCTTTCGAGAGCGTGAGCAACAAGAAGTAGAAAAGCCCTGACCAAAGGGGGCTTTGATGTAGTAACGAAAGCACGACCGTGAGGGAGCGCCTTTTTCGGGCGATGGGCCATTCTTGATTTGAGGCATCGGGGAGTCGGCACATATTTCCGGCATTCCGAAATATTTGTGCAATGATTTTCCGATAGATTCCGTCCATAGATATTGAAGGCCGGAGTGAGGAAAAAGCTGGATTGTATTATGCGTACTAAAAAGTGCGGGTACCCAACAAAGGTTCGACCAGGACTGCCGAAGCGAATCTAACGCTCGGCAACCTGATCATCCACAGTGTTAGGCACTTCAGCTTTCACGCAGAAGGAGAAAAGATTATGCGAGATTGCTTGTCATTATTTCAGCGCGAAGTCCTGCTGGTTCTAATAACTATTTCCGCATTTGTTTCCGCTGGCTGCGGTAACAATAGCGACTACAAATCTGTTCCATACGCGGAGTTCCTAAACTACGTTGAGCAAGGCAAGCTCATTAAATGCACCATAACCCAAAAATCTTCGTCTGAATTCATATTGATAGGGCAACTCGGAGCATCCGGCCCTGACAATGGAGATCCTACAGTAATTCAGGCTGAACTTTCAAATGAAAGGACGGTATCCGCGTTGATCGAGATGATGCGGCAAAAGAGAGTTGATATTGAATGGCATTCGAGAAATGAGCCAGGCCTTATATTGATGGCGCTGCCATTCGGACTTGTCATATTTGCTCTCGCAGGATTCGCTTTCTGGTTATGGATGCTGGTGGAGTGCGCAACAAAAGAGCGATCCGAGGGAAACGACAAGATGGTATGGGTGCTCATAATACTTTTAGCAAATGTAATCGGGGCGATGATCTATTTCATATTCAGACGTCCCAAGAGAAAGAAAGAATCTTACGCATGAGCAGACTGGGTGATGCGCCTAATCCCCATTGGAGCATAGCCGCAAACTAAGGGGCGCGCTCATCTCCGATTAGAGCCGC
Source organism: Blastocatellia bacterium (assembly GCA_022615215.1). Taxonomy (GTDB): domain Bacteria; phylum Acidobacteriota; class Blastocatellia; order UBA7656; family UBA7656; genus JAKEHD01. The sequence continues at coordinate 14,751 of JAKEHD010000254.1, read as the reverse complement.
CTGGCAACTATTCCGCATCGCCTATATGTCTCCGGCTTTTGATGATGTGAATGCTATTATTTGCCTGTGAGGTTGCGTTATGACTACAAAAGCCGGAGCAACTATTGAGTATCTCGATAATGTTCCTGAAAACGCCAAGGCCGAAATCGTTAGACGAATAATCGGAGTATTCCGAGTGTGAAGAAGCAGGTCTGATCTCGCATAACCACCGCCTGAGAGGGACGCAGTTATGGAAAATATAGATGATGAAAAAATCGTCGCCCGACAGCGCAAAGGTCTTGCATTAGCTTCACTCGTGCTCGGCATCATCGCTATTCCTACTATAGGACTGCTCCTGGTGGGGGCGATTGTCGGCACCATTTTGGGCATGATCGCTCATAAACGAGCGACGGGCGACCCGGCTCGCTACGGCGGAAAAGCTCTTGCAATAGGCGGGATTGCCGCTAATGTTTTCGCTCTTCTGATGTCCGGCATCACCTACTTCGCTGTTTTGTATTTCATCGTCCAGCCTGTGAAGGTCGAAGGAACTGCGATGTGGCCAACCCTCAAAGCCGGCGACAGGATTCTGGTCTGGAAGCAGATCGATGAAATCGAGCGAGGCGATATAGTCATCTTCTGGTTTCCCGATGATCCGTCGCTGTCGTTTATCAAGCGAGTGATAGGTTTGCCCGGAGAGACTATTCGAATGGATCAGAGCGGACAACTTTATATCAACGGCAGTCCAATGGATGAGCCATACATCCTGGTCAATTATAATCGCTTCCCGCGCAAGATACCGGAAATGTATATCAAGCCTCACTATTATTATGTGATGGGAGACAACCGCGATGCCTCTAACGACAGTCGGTCGTGGGGGCTTGTGCCTGAAAAGTACATTTATGGAAAGTACGGCGGCACTTACATATCATCGGATTGAATCCAAAGCTATGCCGATTGAAATGCTTATGCCTGATGTCGTGTTCGACCGGAACGCGCAATTCACTCGCTCAAGTGATAGAGCGCGATTTTCAGTCAGTCCGATTCAACGCGCGCCCGGCCGACTCCTCGTCGGGATTCCGAAAGAAGCCTTTGCGAATCGGCGCTGCGACTATCAGTTTCCGAGGTCAACTGAAATGAATAGACATATCATTCGCACAATCGCTCTGATTACATTCGTGTGCTTCATCCTGATGCGGGGCGACTCAGCCATCCTGCCTCAAGAGGCTCGTCATATCGGCAAGTGGGAAGGCACGGATGATTCGGGCAAGACTGCATCGATTCGTTTTGACAAAGAGGGATACGCCATTCTCTTCATGGATGGGGAGACTATCGGAGGCAAGAAAGAAGGGGCTCCATCAGTCAAGTATGAGTTCAACCATTCCAAGACTCCCGTATGGCTCGACCTCATCATTTACGCTCCGACAGGAAAAGAGATTGGAAGGATGAGATCCATCGTGAAGTTCCTTGAAGCGGATGAAATGCTTTGGCGAATCAGCGATGACTTGTCGCAAAGACCGACCGATTTCGATGAAGCCGACAAGAGGAATACTATTCTGCTGAAAAAGGTGTCTCGATAGAAAGATTTTTCGCCGCAGAGACGGCCGACGCCGAACCGGCTTTGCCCGCATGGAGATTCGCAGTCGACAGTCTCTTCGACGAAGAATAATCCGTGAATTCCGTTTTAAAAAGCGCGGTGCCATGTGTTGGGCGATGTGTTGACGCTGTTTCGAGCCGGGTGCTAATCTCTATCGCGCTTGATGAAAACGCGCGGCCCTCAAGAAAGAAATCTTTATGCGGGTGCCGCGTTTTTAATTGTCGAAAATCAATATTTGTAGGAGCCTATCACGGAATAAATCATGGCCTTCTGGAAGCGCAAAAAAGAAGATGCTTATATATCGCTCGGATTGAACCGCCCGCCCACGGCTGAAGAAGAAGCCATAGCGCAGCAGCCCGACGCGCAGCAAGAAAGAAATCTTTATGCCGAACCTGAAGGCCAGGAAGGATTTTTCGACCGCTTCAAGCAGGCCGTCGCGGCCACTCGCGAAAGCCTCTCCGAAAAAATCGAGTCGGTCGTAGGCGGCAAACGCCGGATAGATGCCAGCGTGCTCGATCAATTGGAAGAAGCCCTCATAGGCGCGGACATAGGCGTGCAGACCTCGCTCGAAATAATCGAGAAGGCCCGCCAGCAGGTCAATCGCAACCAGTTGGACGACCTCTATGAGTTAAAGCGGTTGATCAAAGACGAGTTGCGCGAGATACTCCTCGCCACCGGGCGCAACCGTAGGCAGGGCACCGTGGCGAGCGAAGCGGAGGTGCCGCTCGACATAAAGCCTTATATACTCCTGATCGTGGGCGTGAACGGGGTAGGCAAGACCACTACCATAGGCAAGCTTGCGCATAGAATCAAGAGCGAGGGCAACGAAGTCATGATCTGCGCCGCAGACACCTTTCGCGCTGCGGCAAACGATCAACTGGCTATATGGGCCGAACGCTCCGGCGTGCCGCTCATTCAACAGAAACCCGGCACGGACCCTTCGGCCGTCCTCTACGATTCGATAGGCGCGGCCCGCGCGCGAAATGCCGACGTGCTGATCGTAGATACTGCCGGAAGGCTGCACACCAAAACCAACCTGATGCAGGAACTCGAAAAGATGCGCCGAGTGGCGGGCCGCGACATAGAGGGCGCACCCCACGAGGTGTTGCTTATAATCGATGCCGTCACAGGGCAGAACGGCCTTGAGCAGGCCCGCCACTTCACCCGCGCAGTGCCCGTGACAGGGCTTGTGCTCACGAAACTCGACGGGACCGCGAAGGGGGGCATAGTCATCGCCATAGCCAAAGAACTCGGCATCCCCATACGCTATGTCGGCATAGGCGAAAAGATAAACGATCTCGTGGAGTTTTCTCCCGAAGCATACATAGAAAGTCTATTTGATTGATTACAACTATCGAGGCGCGAAGGATATTTATTCGTAAAAGCAAAATCAGGAGATGCTCTCCTGATGAGTTCTGTCAATCACACTTTTTCCCTTTTCCGTCCCCTCGTTCCTGTTACAAGTCACGGTTGAACTCACCCGGTCGAGCTTCTATTTCGTTGAGGGTGAGCGGTATCAGGACGCAGTACAGGGTCGCCGTTCAGGCTGCTTTACTTCTGCTTCAGGGTGCTGCGGACACGCTCGGCAACCGCGTCGATAAAAGCGGTATCCTCCAGCAGGCCAGAGTAAAGAGAGAGCGCTCCCGCCTGTTCGTTATCGATGTACTGGCGCAAAGCGTCGTTTATCTGTGTCTGGTAGGGGGCGGCGTTCGGACGGGCGGCGCGCTCCTTGAAGAAGCGCACGATGTCAGCGTCCAGGCAGATGTTGACCCTGAGTTTTTTCTCGATATGATCGGGAGGGAGACCGGCGAGCGGGCCGCCGCGTCGAAGCTTGTGCTTTCCGGGTTTCAGGACATAATCCGAGTCAGCCCCTTCAGCGATCATCTGCTCGTGATGGGCCTCGGTGATCTCAACTTCAAACTCTTCGCTCCTATTCTTCGCCTTCATATATTCGTTCCTCTCGCGTGGTCGCGTGCCACGCCGTGATGATTTTAATAATTTCTCCGCTCTCATCCTGACTGACTGTATAGATCACACTCAGCAGACCAGAGCCTGAGAGTCCGAGCAGTTTGTAACGCTCTTCAGTGACCGAATGGGCTTCATCATATTCCACTGCGGCCTCCGGATCGCTCAAAGCAGCGATCACATCATCGAATGAGATATTTCGCTCCGCTTCGACCTGTGCCGCTTTGCTTTCATCCCACTCAACTCTCATTTTCACATTATACAGATAAGTGTATATGACGAATAGAAATCGCAGTTAGGTAAAGAACCGGTACTCAAAAAGGGCATACATAATCGGCCGGGTGCTGACAGAAACATATTTACCCAAAAAAAGTGTTGACTTAATTTTTTCATAAACGATAATGGCCGTGCTTCTCTCAATAGCCGCGCTAGGCTTGACCCCTCAAGCACTTAAATACGGTTAATGCTCCCTAAAGCAAAAAGAGCATGTAAAAAGACTACTGAAGACAATTCAGAGTTGAGAAAAGACATCTTAAGGAGAAATGAATATGAAGAGATTGTTTAGTCAACTGGGGCGGCTGGCTGTCCTCACACTGGCGTTCGCTATGTCCGCAGTAATAGCCCAGGCCCAAACAGACACGGGAACGGTCACCATAAATGGTAGCGTCGGCAATGCCGCGTCACTCAGGTGGTGGACATTTACAAACAACAACGCTTCCGGCGGCTCGAACGCGCCTAACGTTCAGAATAGTCCGCTTGCCTTTACGCTGAACCTCGGCGATGTCTCGCCCAACAACCCGAACACTTATGTCGGCGGCACGGTGCAGGTCATCATGCGAACCAACGCGGCTTACACTCTTTCGGCAGCCGTGACCAGCTCCAGCGGTTTCGGCGCGGCCGGAAACGCCAACGGCGATATCGCTCTCGAAGATGTAGGCTTCGGACTGCAGAACCTTGCCGCATCGGGCACGGGCACTCTGGTTACGGCCACTGCGGTGACAGGCTCTACAATCGTCGCTGCATTCGACAATGATCCGGGTGCTGCGCCGCTGGACGGAGATGGAATCCCGACTTATGATGCGAACCTCGACGATCTGTCGACGACAGCGCCGGGAACCCAGGTTCTCAGCGGGCCTCGAATCTCCAGGCGCGGCAGCTTCAGTTCGCCTAACAACGGACTGCTGGCTGACACTATTTACACAGTCGTGCCGGAATTCTTTACGCCGACTGCCAGCTTCTCGGCGACCGTGACCTATACGCTCGCCACACCCTGATGGAGCGATTATAGCGTCTCTTTGTATGAACAATCCCCAGGAGAGCGTTGGCGGCAGGGACAGCATTTTCAATCCTTGGCATTGCGCTCTCCGGTCGCGCCAAAGGCAAATCTCAAGGAAGTTGCTTCGAGTAGCGCCGTCACCTCTCAAGGTGGCGGCGCTTGCCTGCTGAATGAAAGACGTTCGAGGCCGGGAGCCTTAAAGGATATAGTAAAGATGATGAGAAGATTAAGAGGTTTGTTGATAGCGACAGCGATCATCACGATCACTCCGCTCCTTGCGCCTGGGCAGAGCGCATCGGCCCAGGACCGGACTAATATTCCGCAACTCGATGAAATAGCCATCTCGCCCTCACGCCTGGAGATACCGCTCGCGCCGGGAGCCGAGAAGACCGTAGTGGTCAATCTCGTTTATACTACAGTGACCGATAAAGCTCCGCCCACTCGCATACTGGCGTATCTGGGCGACTGGAATATCTCCAAAGACGGAAAGATAGGATTTTACAAGCCGGGGACGATGCCGGGTTCGGCAAGCTCCTGGCTGATCTATAGCCCTGTGGAGACGACCGTGATGCCGGGCAGGACGCACCCGATCAGGGTGACGATCTCTGTGCCTGAGGACGCGACTCCGGGGGACCATCTGGCGGCGCTGTTTGTCGAGCCGAGGCTCGATAATATAAAGCTGCAAAAGAGCGTCAAACAGGTGCAGATGAAATTCCGGCTGGCGGCCCTGTTCTATATAATGGTGCCCGACCTCAAGCGCGACGCCTCGCTCGAAGACCTGAAGGCGGGGGCCGATGATAAAGCGATAGTAGTGATTCCCAGGCTGAAGAATACGGGCAACAGCCACGTGCGGCCTGTATACTCGGTGAAGGTGGCAGACTCGGCCGGACTTGTCGTGGCGGAGGTGGAAGAGGCCGAATCGCTTCCTGTCCTGGCCGCAAGCGAACTCGAAGCCCCGATAGTCTTTCACAAGGTATTGTCGGAGGGAACCTATTCCGTACAATACAGAGTGGATTTCGGGAACGGAAGGGTTACCGAGGGCCAGACCTCGCTCGTAGTGAGAGAGGATTTGAAGCGGAAACCCGTTGCGTCCGACGCTGCCGGGACCGGCGCGAAATCCGGCAACCGATAATTAAAATTGACTTGCCCTGCTCTTAATTGTTAAGGTTCTCTCGATGCCCCCTCCGGGCCACAGAAGAAAGGAATCTTTAGCCCTTTCTCCCTCCCCCAAGAAGGATCGAAGGACTCGGTTTGAGCGCGCGGCCCTCTCGCAGCCTCCTGAATGTTTCCCCGGCCTGGCCTGATGAACCTGTGATGAGAGAACTCGTCATGACGCGATTGGCTAAACGCCTGATGAAGCTGATATTGCTTGCGGCGGCCCTCTCGACGGCCGCTCTGACGGCGCAAGGCCAGACGCTCGACTCCGGCACCATTACTCTTCAAGGCACTGTGTCGGGCTACGTCGAAGTGAGAGCCGGAGGGCCTGCCACGCTATCGGGCGCTCTGGGCGGCAGCATAAGCAACAACAAGATCAAAGGCGACCGACTCGACAACCCCACGACGCTGACGATAAATTTCGGCGATGTGGGAATGAGCAACCCGAACAGTTTCGTCGTCGCCACAGTGCCTTTGAGGCTCAGAAGCAACGTCCTCTACACGTTGAGGATGAGCGCCGCCGCCATGACTTATGGAGGCGGCCCTTCGGACGGGGATTCGGTTCTGCTCTCCGACATAGGGTTCGGCGTCACCTCGGCCGTGCGCGATAGCGGCGGCGGAGTCGCAACCGGCACCGATACGATAGCGGCTGCGGCAGGCGGCGATCCTACATCGCCCGCAAACGGGGCCGACAACCCCGTGACCGGCAGATATGAGTATAATGCGGGCCATTCGCTGGTCAACTATACGACCAATTCGACCATAGTCAACGGGCCTCGCATCATGAACGCGATGGTGCCTACGGGAAACAACAGAGGCCTCGTCGTGACTACCGTGTTTGCGATCAAGCCCCAGATATTTACGCCCGGCAGCTTCGCAACGTCGGTGACCTTTACTGTCTCAAGCCCCTGATGGCTTGAGACGATAATACTACAGGAAACACGAAAAGGAATCACAGCGTGAACAGGCTCAAAACTCTATCGGTCATAACCGCAGCAGCCCTGACGATGGCATCCGCTGCAATGGGGCGCGCCCTTCCTTCATCGAGCCATACGTTACAGGACGGCGGTTCGGAAGACCGCATAGCATTAGCGCCTGTGCGATTCGAGTTGCCAATCCTTCCGGGCACCGAACAGACCGTAGTGGTCAACGCAATTTACAATTCGGCTTCGGCGGAAGCCGAGCCTTATCGCCTGGCGGCAAGCCTGGGCGACTGGTCCATATCGAAGACGGGCGAAGTCGACTATTACAGGGCCGGGACTCAACCCAACTCGGCCTGTCCCTGGATGGTCTACAGCCCTGCCGAAGCGAGCGTACAGCCGGGCAAGCCGCATCCCATACGAGTCACAATATCGGTCCCGAAAGACGCGACGCCTGGAGACCATCTGGCGGCGCTGTTTGTGGAATCGCGCCCCGAAAATCTTGAGCCGGGCACAAGCGTCCGACAGGTAACGATGCGCATACGGCTCGCCGCACTGTTTTACATAATGGTGCCCGAACTCACGAGAAAGGGGTCTGTTCCCGATCTGAAAGCCGAAGCAGTCGACGGAGGTATAGTCGTTACCCCGACGCTCAAAAACGAGGGTAACAGTCATCTAAGGCCCCTTCATCGCATAAGGATAATCAATAGCGACGGCGCTACTGTCCTTGAAACCCCTTACACCGAATCGATACCTGTGCTCGGTAATTCCGAAGTCAGTCTTCCCCTTTCCATAGAAACCGTTTTGCCGCCGGGGCAATATTCCATACTTTATGAAGTCGATTTTAAAGACGGCGGCGCGAGCATCTACGCGCGCGGGGATATTCTGGTGAAACCGAAATCGAGCGGTTGAGGGGGCGATTATGGGTGAGATATTACGGACGGGCGAGCCGACCGGCCGGAGGGCCGGTCAAGAACAGTCTACTGTTGAACGAAGCAGCGCCGAGCAGGTATGCTCTGCGCAAATCAGCGCATACTATCTGGAGATCGAAAGGCTTTTGGACCGCGTGGAACATTCGGCCACGCACTATCAGGCGTTGGAAGTCGATCAATCGGCCACAAGAGAAGATATCCATCTCGCTTACAAGCAAGCCGTCAGTTTGCTGAATCCCTCCCGTAGCGGAATCGCTATCGTTCTGCCCGATGATATGCAGGCGAGAACGAAGCAGGCATTCGATAGGCTTTCGTCCGCCGTTGCGGTGCTTACGAACTTCGGCAAAAGGATTGAATATGACAACTCGCTGCGTCAAAAAGCGAAGCCCCGAATATCGGTCGATATTCGGATGCCGCTCGCTCCGCCCCTGCCGAAAACCGTGCCCATAGCGCCGGATGGGGTTCCCAAGACGACAGGCGAATCCGCCAATGTGTCGAGCGACAAATCGAAGATAACCGAAGACAAGCAGGCCGCTCCTCCCACAGTGGCTCAGGATGCGATTACGATCAAGCACGTTCCCATGCAGAAAGAGGTCTACACGAAGCCGGTCGACAGGGAGGTCGAACACGACCGCCGCCGCACCATACGCCTGAAAATCTCCCTACCGGCGCGAGTGACCGGGCATGATAGAGAGAGCGGCAAATGGAGTGAGACCGCCTACACGACCGATGTGAGCAGGTTCGGAGTTGCGTTGCGCATGCAAAGACACGTTCAATTCGGGATGGTGCTGCATCTGACCTTGCCTCTGCCCATCAAGCTCCGCAGCCATGGCTATTCCGACCCGAGTTACAAAGTTTACGCGATCGTGCGGCGGGTCGAGCCGCCCGAAGATGGGGTGAGGCTCGTGGGGCTGGAGTTTCTCGGCGAGCGCCCGCCGCCTGGCTATATCGATACGCCCTGGGTCACTTTCCGCACAAGACAGTGGACGGGTGCCGAGCGCCGCCGCGAGCAGCGCAAAGCGCATTCGGAACCCATCAGGGTCAAGTTCCTGGATGAATCCATGAGTACGGTGGCCGAAGGCGAGGCAATGACGGAAAACGTCAGCCGTCGCGGAATACAGATACGTCTCAAGGCGATACCGGCCGAGTTCGATTTCGTGAAAGTAAAGAAGGTGAGAGGCCGCTTCGAGGCGGTCGCCGTTGTGCGCAACGAATACGCAGGCAAGGATGGTTTCCGTCGGCTGTGTCTGCGTTTTATAGACCGCGAATGGCCTCTCTGATTTATAACGACGACCTGACCCGTAAGAGGCTTTATTGAAAGGTGATAGAAATGGTGTTTAGCGCATATCGAAGCAATCACGCCGCAGAGGCCAAACGCAATCGGGGTTGGACAAGCTCACTGGTTCCGGCTTCCTTTAAAAGGATGGTTCGCAGCACAGCAATTCGGCGCTGCGCCCTGGCGATTTTTCTGGCCTGCGCGCTTGTTTTGAGCGCGGCGATTCCTGGCGGGACTTCGGCGGCCGGAACCCTGGTTCAGAAACAAGAGGATAAACCCATAGGCGACATAATAATCCACCCCAATCCCGTTATAAGCGGGAGCATTGGCGGCTCTGTCAGCTTCGTTCCGGTGCCGAATGCCTTCGCCGTCACCTTCAACTTCGGCGAGTTGTCGCCCATGAATCAAAATCTCGTGGTGACGATAGCCATCACGGTCACGGTTCGGGTCAGTCGAAACTATCAGATCAGGCTTTCGATGGGGACGCCTTCGATACCCGACCCCAACGCCATACAACTGACAGACATCGGCATAGGCATTCAGAATCTTCAACTGCTGGGGCCTGGGCTTTGCGCAGGCGCTATTCAAGCGCCTTATGACAACAATCCGGCGACAGCGATGACGATCAATCCGACGACCTTTCGAGCGACCTATCCGACGACGCTCTCAAACGTCGATACATCTTCTCCCATAGTGATAAGGGGACCGAGTCTGCCCTCTCAGGGCGCGTCCTTCCAGGTGATAATGGTCGCCGCGCCGCAGTTCTTCACTCCGGGCAGCACGAGCTTCACTTTCACGCTCGCTCTGCAAGCAGGGTCATCTTTCTCATGCCTGTAGTGCCCGGCGGATGGCGGTCTGCAAAGGTGAGGACCAAAAAATAAACTATTGAAATGCCCCGCATTCCCTCCGATAATGCTCGCAGTATGGAGGGAATGCGGGCCCCTGAGAAGGAGCGAACTTTGAAAAAGAATTTCGTTGCAATAACGTTGATCGCACTGGCCTCGTTGTCTATCGCTGCGGTCGTCCTTGCGCAATTGCGAAACATATCCCGACAGCGCACGCCTACACTTACTACCGAAGATGTGAGGGCAAAGCCGAGCCGCGAAACGACTCGCCTGAAGACCGTCGAGCCGGTCAATGGAGAAATATCCTGGCAGAAAGATATTGACCGTGCGCTCGATATGGCCAAGTCCGACGGCAAACTGGTCGTGGTCGATGTATATACGGACTGGTGCGGCTGGTGCAAGAAAATGGATCAGGTCATATACTCGGACCCGCTCGTGGTAGGTCTCTCTCGCCAGCAGGTATTCCTCAAGCTCGATGCCGAAGACGGCGGGCAAGGCCAGCAGTTCGCGCGGCGAATGGGCGTCAGGGGATACCCGACCACGATGGTCCTCGATGGGAACGGGCGCAAATTAAAACAGGTCGCAGGTTTTATACAATCGCCGCAGAAGTTTGTAGATTTCGTCGAAAGCGCGCGGGCCGGATCCTGAAGGCGTTTTATCTCCGGCCGTGCCCCCTGACTCTTTAAAACGGATTTCTGTAAGAACATTTTCTCAAACCCTCAATAAATGTATTCATTCTCCGGCGCGCAATTATATTGCGATTTTCCATCTATTGGAACCAACCTGCAACTTATTCGTCCCATTCGCCTTGCAGACTGGCGAATGAATGATATAATGCCGCCTGTATGCAGGCAGCCACAGATGATTGGAATTCGCTCAGGACGGCTTACGGTTAATTGAACTCTATGCGAGATCGATGTATGAAAAAAGGATTGTTATATGTTTTGGCAATCACAGTTTTTTTGTCGCTGGTCGGCACGGACGCACTGTCTTTGAACAAGTCGCGCTCCGCCGGAAAGGCTTCTCGGACCAGCGTTAAAAAGAGAACGGCCCAAAAAGCGAAGCGCAAATCGACCAAGCGCAGCAAGAGGCGGTCTCGAAGGACTACCGCCAGAAAGTCTTCCAGGGTCAATACCAGCAAGGTGCCGACCGAGCGGGTTTTGGAGATTCAAAATGCGCTCATCAAGGCGGGGTATATATCAGGCCCGCCCTCGGGCGAATACGATGGTGCCACCATCGAGGCGATGAAACAGTTCCAGAGCGATAACGGGCTTGAGAAGACCGGGCGGCCCTCAGCCCATTCGCTCAAGAAACTGGGGGTTTCGAAACGCAACAACGACGGCTATGTCGTGCCTGTCAAGAAAGCAGACAGCGAGTAAAACAAAGGCCCTGTTAAAAATCTGTGAGGCTCCGAAAGAGAGCCGGAATGCGATCAAACCGGACAGTCGCTTTTTTCGATTCGAGCCTACCGCCGTCTGCTCTGTTGGGTTATAATGAGGTCTCGTTGTAGAAGTCATAGTTGAGGCGTCTTGAAAAGCGAATAAGCTCTCCCCCTTCGCTAAATCAGCGGATTCCCCACGTCCGTAGGGTTGTATCCGATATGGAAGAAGAATACTTCAAAGAGCGTCTGCGTGCTCAGGAGGACGAGATCGAATCGTTGCGCACGGTTCTCGAAATAGCTCGTCAGCGAGGCAACAAAAAACTCATGGGGGTTTCGCGCAAGCGTTTGGAGATGGCTGTGCGTTTGCGCGAGACTTACGAACGACTGCTGAAACGCGAATCTGCGCCCGATCAAGTTGCATATAGATCGACGAGTCCCGAATCCTGAGATCGCAGTGTGAAAAAAGAGATTCCCTTGTTCGCGCGGTCGGGTGAAGAACTTCGATCACGCAAGGCTCTACAGTCTCGTTCTGCCCATTCGAAGGCGAGGGCGATGAAGGTCTTTATGTACCGGTGTGAGTCCGAATCGCCGAAATAGATCATAACAACTCGTGCAAGAATTTCGTTCAGGCCGCAGCCCAGGTTTTCGATATTACAATAGCACAGAGATAGAGCGCGACCTCTGTGATCTGATTGGTCGCGCCCAGGCAATCGCCTGTAATGCCGTCCAAACGGCGGCGATAGTAAAATCCGCTGAGGGTCACTGCCACGAATACAACGCCCAATGCAAGGAGCGCAACGCGCAGAGGCAATAACGAAGAAACGGCGGCGAGCGTCGCCGTGGCAATAACGAGAGCAGGCCCTCCCGTTCGGCGCGCTACAAGCTTGCCCTGACCCTCGCTACGAGCATAGGGCAGCCACATAGATAAAGGCAGACTCGTCCAACGGCTCGCCGTATGGGCGAAAATCAGCCATCGCCACAACTGTTTCTCCTCCAGAATGGAGAGCAGGTTATATTTGGCCAGCACCAAAAATATCAATCCCAATGCGCCGAATGTGCCTATGCGGCTGTCACGCATGATTTCAAGCGCGCGCTCTTTGGTCCGTCCGCCTCCCAGGCCGTCTAAGGAATCGGCCAGCCCGTCTTCGTGAAAACCGCCCGTTATAAACGCCAGATAGATCAGAACCATTAAAATACAGGTCGCGTGCGGCAGCGCCGGTTTCAATCCGGCATAAAGCAGAGCGCCGCCGCCGCCCACAATCACCCCAACCAGAGGAAAGAACCCGGCTGCCCGCCCTATCTCTTCTTCTGTAACATCGGGCGAAAGTCGCACCGGCAGGCGCGTCAGAAACCCGACGGCTATCAGGAAACCGCGAATCATCAGGAGTGCTCTCTATAAAGATTTCTTTCTTGCGCTCACCCCCGCCTCATCGAAGGTGGCCATTTCGGCCAGTAATTTTGCAGAGGCTTCGATGATATGCATGGCGAGCGCCGCGCCCGTCCCCTCGCCGAGCCTGAGTCTCAAATCGAGCAGCGGCCCGATCTCTATATATTCGACCAATGCCCGATGGCCCGGCTCTCTGGAGAGATGAGCGATGAATAGATAGTCGCGAACGCGCGCGCACGCGGTAGTTGCCAGGGCGGCCGCGGCGGTGGAAATAAAGCCATCCGCTACGACGGGCAATCGCTCGGCCGCCGCTCCTATCACGGCTCCCATCATAACGCCGATTTCAGCGCCGCCGACACAGGCTAAAATCTCAAAGGGATCGTTTCTATCCGGGCGGTTTCGTTCGAGCGCGCGTTCGATGACGGCGATCTTGTGCCTGAGCACATCGTCATCAACACCCGTGCCCCTTCCCGTCACTTCCGCCGGATGCAGCCCTGTGAGAACGGAGGTGATGGCGCTGGCCGCCGTCGTATTGCCTATGCCCATCTCGCCTATGCCGAGCAAACCTACCTGGTCGCGCTTCGCCGTGCGGGCGAGGTCTATGCCTGCTGCGATGGCGCTTACGGCCTGCTCGCGCGTGAGGGCAGGCCCTCGCGTCAGGTTCGCCGTTCCCTGCACTATCTTCTTGTCGATCAAATCGGTGCGAGGCGGGAAGTCGCAGGCGACCCCTGCATCGACTATCTGCACTTCGATCTGGCCGTGACGCGCCAGGACGTTTATGGCGGCCCCGCCGTTGAGAAAGTTGAAGACCATCTGGCGGGTCACTTCCGTCGGGTATGCGCTCACGCCCTCGGCCGTTACGCCGTGATCTGCGGCCACGACGTATATTCTCTTTCTAATAGGGCCTGAGCTGACGCTCTGGTTTATGGCCGCCATACGGTTGCCGATCTCTTCCATCTCGCCCATACTGCCCGGCGGCTTGGTCAGTGTCATCTGCCGTTCTCTGGCCTTTGCAAGCCACTCTTCATTTACAGGAGTAACGGAGCGACAGACCTCTTCGATTCGCGCTCGTAAACTTTCCGACATTTACCAATCCTTTTTCAGCTATCAGCCATCAGCTATCAGCTATCAGCCGTGATGCGTGATGCGTGATCGGTATTGACTGACCACTGACCACTGACTACTGATGGCTGACGGCTGACGGCTGATAGCTGACATCTGACGGCTTGAGTTGAATCGGCAGACCGGCCACAAGCAAATAGACCTGGGATGACGCCTCGGCGAATCGTTGATTCACTCTTCCGAGCGCGTCTCGAAACGACCGCCCAAGCGATGTCTCAGGGACAAGCCCAAGTCCCACTTCGTTCGACACACAAATAATGGTTTGTTCGCTCTTTGCCGCCGTCGCGAGAAAATTCTCAACCGTCCGCTCAAGCTCTCTTTCACACACGCTTTCGTCTTCAATATCCAGAAGCCAGTTCGAGACAAACAGTGTCAGGCAATCCACTATAACTACTTGAGCGTCGCGAGCGCGGGCAAGGGCCGCCTCCAATCGCTTAGGCTCTTCAATCGTCAGCCAGTCCGGCGGCCTCTCTTCGCGATGACGCTCTATGCGAGCGCGCATCTCCGTATCGAGCGGCTCTGCCGTAGCGATGAAGCAAACGCTCCCCGCCACAGCGGCTTCACGTTCGCGAGATAGAGTAATACCCTTCGCCAGGCGCAGGGCAAAACGGCTCTTGCCTGCGCGCGCCCCACCCAGAATCAGAATTATTTCTCCGTTGCTCACCATAAGCTCCTGATCTTGAGAGCATACTTCTCATACAGCATTTTCAACCACAGATCACACATAAAGATTTCTTTCTTCGATTTCACAGATACTCTCTGTGTTATACTGCGCGCGGCAGCAAATGACAGTTTTGAGCGAAGATACCATCGGCTTCCGCCCGCTGTGAGGCTCAGTTTTTGCCTAAAGAGCTTGGTAGTAAAAGCAAGATACCATCGGCTTTAGCCGCATGGAGTCTCAGTTTTTGCCTAACTTCTG
>JAKEHD010000253.1 GCA_022615215.1 Blastocatellia bacterium | reverse complement strand
TTGTCCGGCAGCGGAGCGTGGTCGCGTAATCGCGTGGTCGCGTAATCGCGTGGTCGCGTAATCGCGTGGTCGCGTAATCGCGTGGTCGCGTAATCGCGTGGTCGCTCATAAGTACGCTTCCGTCCTTCGTCAGTGGTCCGTCGTTGCTTTAACCAGGCTCTGATTGAAGAGCAACTGACCACTGAAGATGGAAATTCTTAAAAACAGACCCATAATTAAAAGGGATCGAGAGGCAACGGTCAACCTCTCGATCCCTTCGATAGCGGGAACGGCTGCCAGGCGCGCCCTTACATCTTCTTCGATAATTCCTCGCGGGTCAGTTTCTCGATTACGCGCTCGACGCAATCGGGCACGACTTCCCACGCTATTTCGCGGACGACCGCGTCTGAGATCTGAGAGACGACGCGGCGGACTATTTCGTCTACGACTTCCGACGGCAACTCGACCGCCTGCCATTCGACTTCATCAACAGGCGCTTCAGCCGGAGCAGGCGCGTCTGCGAGCGTCGCTTCGGTGCTGACTTCGAACACCTGTTCCGCTTCGCTGCCGAACGTCGCTTGCCCGTCAAACGGCTCCGGTTCATCGACGGGCGTCGCTTCGATATCTACCGGCCTGAAATGGGTCTCTTCTTCGGTCCACATCTCGGAAGCGGCGAAGACTTCGCCGGTTTCCGTCGCCTCCTCCACATAAGTCTCGACGGGCGAAACCTCAGCCAGAGATTCTACGGTCTCATCATCCGACTCATCCGGCGTCTGAAAATCGAGCGGTTCGGCTTCCTGATCGGCCGCGGCTTGCTCCTGAAACACCTCGTCTCCGATCGGTTCGGTCAGGTCGAGAGCCTCTCCTGTCTCGAAAACGGGTTCTGTCTCGATAGGCGCGCTCGACGTGAAGTCGAGAGCCTCTCCTGTCTCGAAAACAGGTTCTGTCTCGATGGGCGCGCTCGATGCGAATATGTCGGGAGACCCCATAACCTGGGTGATGAATTCCTGATCCTCCTGCTCCTCTACGACCGGAGGTCCGCCGAAAGGTTCCTCGACGCTGAAAGCTGTCTCGTCGGTTGCGCCCGCGCTTTCAAAAGGAAGACTTTTTTCCTCGATCGCTTCCGGCCGGAAAGAGGTCGCGCGTTCTCCTATAACAGGCTCGAAGGTCAATTCGCCGATTGGAGCCGCCTCCGGCCTCGAATCTTCCTGCCGACTCTCAGACAGGCGTTGCTCCTCGGCCTTATCCATCTCCAACAGGTCTCCGAGCGGCTCATCATCAGAAAGAAGAGACACGGCTTCGGCGGAGGGCATTTCCAGATCGCCTGAGACTTCCTGGCTCTCTGCGGCTTGCGGGGTCTGCTCTTGACCGAGTAGCGGACTGGAATCATCGACCTGCCAGAGAGGCCCTTCCGCAGCAATCGCGTCCGGCTGTTGATCCGGCGCTGCATCGGCAACATCGTCTGTAACGACGACGGCAGCTTCGGCGGGCGGTCCCAGGTCCACATCGAAAGCGCCGATGCCGTCCGAATCAGGCAAGTCCGCCCCTTCGACCCTGTCGAAATCAAGGACCATATCCGGAGTGCCCTGATCCATCTCCATAGCGGCGGCGCTCCTGCCCCCTTCCCATGCCGGGACTTCTTCCTCCCTATCGAGACCGGCTCTTGAGGAAAAGAAGTCTTCGTCCTTCGTAGGTTCATCGCCCAGGCTCAGGGCGGATTCCTCTTCGGCGACGAAGGACCGGGCCGGAGCATCAATCTCTATCGTGTCTCCAAATAGGGCGTCCGGCTGCGGTTGCTGCCGAGCGCCGAGCGAGGAAAGCTCCAGTGTGCTGCCCATACCGGGCGGGGAATCGCTTGAGGAAAAGAAGTCTTCGTTCTTTGAGGAAAAGAAGTCTTCGTCTTTTGAAAAATCCGCATCGGCGGTCGTGGGACCGGCGTCGACCGGATAAGCATCATTCGAAAAAGCTGTGTCCCGCAGCGGTGTGTGAGCTTGCGGCGCTGTTTCCTCCAACGCTGGCTGGCTGCTCATTTCCGAGAGGTTTATGTTGAAAGGAGCAGGCGGCACGGGCACGTACGCGGGCGGAGCGGGTATCTCTTCGGCAGACCCGTCGGAGGGCGGCACTGAAGAGAGCATCTGAGTATCGCCCTTATCGCTCATGCCTATCAGATTGCGCACAGTTTCAACGAGAGTGCGAGTCTCGAACGGTTTGGTCAGATGGGCATCGGCCCGGACGCGGCGCGCTTCGCTCTGGTCGAACGGCTCGAACGCGCCTACGAGCAACACGACCGGCACATGATGAAACTCAGGACTTTCCTTGATATATTCGCAAAGCTCGTAACCGTTCTTGCCGGGCATAAAGATATCGGCGAGCACGAGATCGGGATTGATCTCGCCCAATTGCCGCTCGGCCGCCTCTCCGTTGCTGACGGAGACGACTTCTATGCCTTCATCGGCAAAGGTCAAATTCACCACCTTCTGAATAGTGATGCTGTCATCAGCCAGTAAGATTCTGCTTGTCATTCGACTCTCCCCCAGTCTGCCTAAGCCTGCACGCACGCTCAAACTGGTATCAAATAAAATTTAAAGAGCGACTCCGGGCTTGGGCCGAGTGTAGCCTATGTCTTCCTGCGCGCGCAAGCTTGAGAGATACGTCCGTTGCCGGGACCGAGAGAGATGGAAATCCTTCGACCCTCACTGCTCAAGCCTTGTTTTTTCAGGGGCTGACAACCGAAGAAGATCAACAGCTCCGGGGGCTGCGATAGCCACCCGGCCAGCTCTTGCGCTGCTACAGCGAGGATATTAACACAAAAGCGCGCCCGTGTCTCTAATTTAAAGCCTGCCGCTTTAACCGGCCATCCACTCCATCGATGGTCGCCTTTCACTCCCGATTTTTTCGGACTGAAGGCATGTACTGCCGAGGGCTGACGGGTGACGCATCGCGGGTTATATTCGATGTTCGACGCCCTGCGGTTGATAGATCGGGCGACGCAGACGAGGGATTGCTGCAAGAGTATCTGTTCATAGTGATTCGAATATCATCTATGAACCAGCCGGTAAACCCTTCGGCGACTCCCGTGGCTTCGTCGAATCCGCCGATGAAGCGCAGCTTGATCGTCTGACCCGCGAAATCGTCCAGGTCGATGACCACCTGGCTGAAGACCCCCGTTCGCCCGCGCGAAGTCCAACTGAAGCGGTCGCCAAGCGGGTTGCTCGAAAGCTCAGTCACCCGTCCGTTATATCCGCCCACGAGAATGCGCGAGCCGAGATCCTGCCAGGTCTGGCCGCTATCGGCCGATATTTCGAGCACCCCTCCGTCATAACCCGGCTCGAAGTCGAATATATGGAAGAAGGTCAAACGAATGTTGCCTGCGTCCGAGGGTATCTTCACTTTCTTCTTCAAGATCAGGAGACCCTTGCGGGTGCCATTATCGCCGGTGTCTTCCACATGATAAGACTGCGAGCCGCTATTGCCTACGAGCGTGCTCGTGCCGAATCCTTTCTTCTTCTTCCATTTCACTCGTCCGCCGTCGACATCGTCATCGAGCAAAACCACAGGGCCGCCCGCCAACTCTCGCCCGACCCTTATGTTGACGGGCAGGGTTATCTGTCCGAGACTGGTTTCGAGCCTTAACTGAAATCGGGCTATGGACCCGCAGCGAAGAGAGGAAGGCACGCCGATCTCGAACGGCGACTCATTGCTCGCCGCCGCGCCGCCCTCTATAACCGGGAACGTGGAGGTCGAGCTTTGGGCGGCGTTCAGCAATAAAGCGGCCGAAAAAATATCCGCATCCGCTTCCAGCGACTCGTTGCCGACCTCGACTGAAATCCTCGCCGCCTCGCCCGGTATCAGCGAACTGTCGCTCGCCCCATTCGAATGCATAACCGTCACGCCCGAAGAGACGCCTTCACGGTCTTCGACCGAGAGCACGGGCACCGCTTCTTCGCGTCCGTTCGTGACCACGAGCGCGAAGTCCTGGTCCAGGTTGATGCCGTTACCAGGGATGCCGTCGCCTGCGATCACTGTGGGCCGCACGCGCACGACGAACGTACCCGTAGTGTTAGCAGGCAGCCTTACTGCCTGAACGTTGTTCAGAAAATCCTTCCCGCCGCCCGGCTCCGAATACTCGCCGGAGAAATTATTACCATCATAGAGGACGCCTCCGACTATGACTTCGAGATTCAGTTGATTGACGTAAGGGGCGTTGACGAACGGGTTTCCGGGCGCATCGGTCCATACGAGCATGACGCGGAACTCTTTCGACTGATCGGTTATGACCCCGGTAGTTTCAAACGCCTTGCCGCCGCTTTCGGTGAAGGTCCGCTCCGGCGACTGATCGTGGATTATGCGATCCGTCTCTTCGAACATGCGCGAGAGATTGAGCGCGCCCCACCCCTGCCGCGATCCGGGCAGGTCGCCGCCGGCCAGGTTTCCCGTCAGGTATGTTGTCGAATTGAGAAGGAAGGCTTTCACGAGGGCCGGGCTGGGTTCGGTCCCCAGACGCTCCTTCAACCAATGGAGTCCGAGGGCGGCCCCGCCTGCGATGATAGGCGTCGAATGGCTCGTGCCCGTAGACCACGTGTAGAAGGTCTGGCCGCTGGGAAAATAGCGGTCGCATACGCCCAGGTCGAATTCGGAATTGGTGGCGAAGAAATTGTCTTGGGATGCCGCCCCCGTTATGTGTGTGCCGGGCGCTACGATGTCGGGCTTCGCTCGCCCATCCTCCACGGGACCGTCGGCCGAAAACCCGACTATGTCGAAAGCGTTGTCGGCAGAACCAGCGCCCACCCCGCACCCATCCACCAGATTGTTACCCTGAGCGTCCTTCGAGCGGAAGCCTTCGCTTGCTCCCACTGTTATAACGTTCTTCGCCGTTGCGGGAATGCTGATCGAGCCGGCCAAAAACGAGCCATCATTGCCGGCCGAAAAGATGATCGTCATCTCCTGATTGCCGAATGCCTGAGAGTCTGCGTCGCGCACGAGGTTGTCGTACAAGAACGAGTCCCCTGTGTAGAGATTGCAGAACCCGTCTCCGCATACGCCCCAGCTATTGCTCGATATGCGAGCGCCTCCCTGGTAAGCCGCTGATATATAACCCTCGAAAGAGACGCTGAACGGGATATTTCCGTTATCGTCGAAAATCTTCGATATGCCTATGCGCGTGAAAGGCGCGGTTCCCAGCCCGTATTGAAATCCGAGGAAGTCCCTGAAGGTGTCATCGGCTTTCACGTTGAGACCGCCCGCTATTGAGGCGTTGAGAGTTCCGTGACCGAGAGTGTCATGGGCCGGAAGTATATTCGGGTCGCCCCCGTGCCGGGACGAATCCCCCGTATGATCGTTCAGGTACGCTATGCGCGAGGCCCCCGCGCCATCGAGAAAATCCTGATGTACGCGCGCCGCATCGGCCGATCCCAAATCGAAGCCCGTGTCGGCAATATCTATTGCGAAGTCGAAGTTCGTATTGAATCCTGCGGAGTTCAAAAATGCGAGATAGCCGGGCTGCGCGGGCCGCACGACCGTGACGTTGTTGGTTGTCTCCTGCGCGACGGCGTTTGCGACTATCTGATTGGCCCGCTCGTCGCTCAAGCGGGGACTGACCCACGGCTCGATCGATATCACCGAAGGCTGTCGCGCCAGTTCCGCCAGATCGCTTCCCCTGGCCGTCACTCTCATGTGTATGGCGCTTGAGGATTCGAACTGAGGCATAAGTTCTCCCTCGGCGAGCGACTTTATGCGGGCGATGGTGCGGTCTGCATCCGGGGTCGAGACGACTATTATTGAAACGGAAAGGGGTTCGCCCGAATCGAGAGCGATTCGCTTATCGAGCTTATAGGCGGGATGAAACGGCCCTTCCCATTGCACGGCGTCTGATTGCCTTCTGAGGGCGCGCACACGTTGAAGCTCTGCGCGCGAGACCCAGATCAAATAAGCGTTGTTCGGTATATAAGATATTATCTTCGCGCCGGTCGCCGAGAGCGCGCCTACGGTCGCGGGCGTCGGCGGGCCGAACAACTGCACCATGTGGAGCGAGTAGGGCAGGCCCTCTTTCTGTCGAAGATCGCTCCTCACATCGGGAAGTTGTCCGGTAGTATCTATCTGGCCGCGCTTGAGAAGAATAAGATTCAAATCATCTCTCAGTTGCGCGCGTTCGAACACGCCCGCATCGAGAGAAGACATAACAGGGTCGTCGACTTCGATGAGAGTATATGAGCCGTACTTGCGAACCCGACGGGCCGCCCCCGAAGAGAGTATGCGGCCTTCGGTCTCCGCATCGCTTGATTGCACGAGGAGTTTATGCGATGAGCCGGGGCTGCGATAGGAGAGAGGAGTTGCAGTGCGGCGCAGGCGGTCACGCTTTTTGCCCGCCGGATTATCATCTATGCGCTGGCGTTGTTTGGATGGTGCGGTATCGGAAAAGATCGGCATAGTCCCGGCTATCGCCACAGCAAGCAGAAGCGAAGCAATGGCTCCCGTCCTGAGTATAATCGCTTTCATCGAAAAACCTCCTTACTTCTACAGTCGAACAATCCTGTCCACATGAAGTTTCAGCCCGGGGAGTAGCGGAAACCTTCGATATAAGATAGTCAACAAGGGCCGGATCGGCCTCTACAGCTCATCAAATTCAGCCCGTTTACCGGGTTTTTTGAGACAGTAACTTTATCGCATATATCGCGCAGGCACAAGTTGATAGAATTTCTTGACAGGGTAGTTGCAAAGTACCTGGGAGCGCACGCTTCTAGCGTGCTTGGCTTGCCTCATTGCTGATGTTCTCTAAGAACGGCGTCTCTGCAAGACAAGCAGGCGAGATGCCTAAGAAAGAAATCTTTAATAAACCCCAGTCTTGTGTTGAACTATGCTGAAATAATGCCTACTTGACATAAACTATGATCCAACATCTTCAACAACAACGTGTTCCACAACCCAAGCCAG
>JAKEHD010000252.1 GCA_022615215.1 Blastocatellia bacterium | reverse complement strand
TGTGACAGATCGGAGAAAGGAAAGAGAGAACTATCGCTCCGGCTGTAGGTGTGACCACGCCTCGTCCTCCTCCGGCCTCATCCAATCTTCGGCCAGCGCCTGCTCGCTCAGAAGCGCCGTTTCAGAAACAGAGACGGCCGGCTCTTCATCCAGGATAGTGACCAGAGCACGTCTCGAAGCCGGGAGCTTGACGGATTCGAGCAGATGAACATTGCCGTTCTGATCGATAACCGCTTCTACTGTTTGGATCATAAGCGCACCTCCATTTCTATTCTCTGAAGATTTGCTACGTCTAATCCAACATCTTGCGCGCGAACGAGGTCAAGGTTGGGACGACGCAGCAGCAGCCCGCGCACAATATCCCCGTTGAAGTTCTGATCACTCAACAGCCTCACCATGAGTTATCCTGGGACAGTGTGTCGGCGAGCCAGCAAGCGGCTTCTCAGATCTGCCAGATCCCCTTGTCGGGCCTCGATGCGTTGGCGAACCTGCTGTGCCCGTTGCTCGCGTTCTATCAAATAGGCTTCGATGTCTTCCCGATGACGCAAGTAGTAGGCGATAGTTGCATAAATATCGGCCAGGGTCGCGGTCGAGTAACGTTGGGCAATAGCTTCCGGTGTCGCGCCATCTTCGAATGCTCGGATCACCAATTCCAACAAGACGCGGGACTGACCGACACGGAGCGCCCATGACGCATCCCGACGTAACGGCGGAGCCTCGGTTTGTATGGTTATTCCCATCGCTTGTTTCCTGTCGTCGTCCTGACTGTCCGCGAATCATTATACGGGAGCCAGGAATCGCCAGGCAATCGATCGGGCATAGCTGATCACCTTCAATGACCCGCTCGAAAAATCCGTATCATTGATTTCAACCCCATTCGTGTCAGCATAAGATTTGCTCGTGACCTGACACAGCACCCAATCACCTTTACCGGCATCGGCTAATACTACGGCAGGGCGGAGCTTTGATTGTGACAGATCGGAGAAAGGAAAGAGAGAACTATCGCTCCGGCTGTAGGTGTGACCACGCCTCGTCCTCCTCCGGCCTCATCCAATCTTCAGCCAGCGCATGCTCGCTCAGAAGTGCCGTTTCAGAAGCAGATTTCCGGTTCCAGACATCCGACTGTACGACAAGGGCAGGGCGCACCTTGCTTCCCGTGTGGTTACTGTAAGGGAAATCCACAAGCACGATGTCACCGCGACGGGCATTCATGATTGTCTGCTACAGTCTATGTAGTCAAACATAGACCTACCTGCTTCATAGTCGGTTACTTGCTTGAAATCGAGATTTCAAGTAGAGGTATCCAACTCCACAAGCGAATTTTACTTGCCGACGTAGCCACTACCGGCAAGGTTCTTATTCCTTATAAGTGGTTTGATTATAAGCATTTCGGCTTGGTTTTCGCCTTTGCTTTTTGCCACAAGGAATCGACTCTCATGGTTCATATTTTACGTGACAGCCTTCCTATCACAACCGCCTATATGAAGTTCAAAGAGCTTATCAACACACCTATGATTTCATGGGTGCAGGCAGTTGTCAATCTGTATTTTTGTAGACATATTTGCTACATCAGACTGCGTTTGACTACCTAAAATAGAGCTAGACTAAACTCCGGGGATCGAACTCGTCGTAAACGTTCATCTCCGGATCGTCCCACCCGGCGCGCAGGCCCGCCTGAATCAACAAGTTTCGCCTCTCATCGCTTGTCAGGGGATCGTCGTCATAGAACAATCCCGACACCTGGTCGTAGACTTTCGCCGGCAAAAGGACGTATTCCTCGCTGGTTTCCGGGTCAGAGACACGCACGGGTCGACCTTCGGATGCGCGAACAGCTTGTCGAAGTTCTTTGGGCATCGTGATCATAATTATTCCTCATTATTCCCTCGCTCGGATTATCGCAGTGGGGTCAGGAAATGGCAAGGAAAGGGTTTCAACTCAATCCCTCGGTTCGCTCAATTGCCTGACGCCGCGATCAACCGCTTGCAGCGAATCGGTTGATCCCCTTACACTTACCTCCCAGGAGCGGCGATTTACGACCCGTTCTAAAATTCGCTTGACGATCCCGGTTTGATTAGATACACTCTGGCCGCTTCGGATTTTGTAACAATTTGATAGCATTGCCACAGCGGATG
The DNA here is from genome assembly GCA_022615215.1 of Blastocatellia bacterium. Classification (GTDB taxonomy): domain Bacteria; phylum Acidobacteriota; class Blastocatellia; order UBA7656; family UBA7656; genus JAKEHD01. Next base: position 48,671 of record JAKEHD010000252.1, on the reverse strand, counting down.
GCTCTGTAGCCGGCGGCACGTCCGATCCTGGGGGCGATTCCCTGGCAGGTCCATCAGTTTTTCCTGATCGCCGGGCTTTCGAAAAGTCACCATTATCCCCGTCGTGCGAATCGATTTCCAAACTCCGCCAGCTTTCGCCTATCCATAAATGTGGGCCGAGGAGGCTGCCGACAGCCTTCAAACGGGACCGCCTTCTCAGGCGGTTCGTCAGGCATAAGGTCGACCCGTTTGCGACCGTTGCCTTTAGCTCTGAATGAGGGGTGCGATGATGGGCGACAAACTCGACTGCATCGTTATAGGCTTCTACGAGCATCATTACGAAGAGGAATTCCAAAAGAAAAAAGAGGCACAGGGAGATTCCGGGTTTTATTATTATGTGCTCGGTCAACTAGTTCCTTTTCGCGGACGAAGAATTCCATACATGGAATTGCTCAATACCGTCTTGACCGAGACGACAGGTCGGGACCATCAACTCAATCTGGCGGAAACTCCGAACCTGGGCGTCGTCGTCCTGGCCAGCTTTCTCTGCAATCGCAATTTCAACGTCGGGATGATCAATTTCTTCAACAGGGAAAAGCAGAGATTGATAGATATGCTGGCGCAATCGCCAAAAGCGGTCGCTATCACCACCACCTATTATGAAGACTCCGGCCCCATCCGCAATATCATCGATTTCGTCAAGCAGTACAACACCGATACCAAAATAATCGTCGGCGGCCCTTATGTATTCAACTTATGCCACAACAATGATGCGGAAACTCAAAACGAGATATTCAGAGAGATTGGCGCAGACATCTACATTCACGATTCTCAGGGAGAGTTGACGCTCTCGATGGCGCTCGCAGAACTGTGCAAGGAGCGAGGCCAGGATCTCAGCCGCATCCCGAATCTCATATACACCCTCGACAACAAAGAGTTCCACAGAAATGAAAGGGTCATCGAAAACAATGAGATGGATGAAAACAGCGTGGACTGGCGGTTCTTCGATAAGGAGTTTTACACTCCCTTCGCCTCTATGCGAACGGCGCGAAGCTGCGCCTATTCGTGCGCCTTTTGCAGCTATCCGTACTTCGCAGGTCCGCTCAACCTCACAAGCCTGCCCGTGGTCGAAAACGAACTCGCAGTCTTGAAAGACTCAGGAGTGAAGTACATCAGCTTCATCGATGACACCTTCAACGTGCCGCTGCCGCGATTCAAAAACCTTCTCAAGTCGATGATCGCCAACAAGTATGATTTCAAATGGTATTCGTATTTCCGATGCTCGAACGCCGACGACGAGACCTTCGACCTGATGCGCGACAGTGGATGCATAGGCGTCTTCCTCGGCATAGAGTCCGGCGACCAGAACATATTGGTCAATATGAACAAGCGCGCTACGGTCGCAAAATACAAGGACAGCATTCGCAAGCTCAAGGAGCGCGGCATTCCCGCCTTCGTATCGATGATAGTCGGATTCCCCGGCGAAACGAGGGAGACCGTTCAGAACACCATCGACTTTCTCAATGAAACCGACCCGACCTTTTATGCCGCCGAACTCTACTGGCACAGCAAATCGGTCCCGATACACAGAGAGGCCGACAAGTACGGCATCGAAGGCGAAGGCTACAGTTGGAAGCATAACACTATGGACTGGCAAGAGGCGGCCGAGCTGACCCTGGAGGTCTACAGGTCGGTCAAAGGGCCTGTCATAATGCCGACCTATACGTTCTCGATAGACGCTGCGCCCTATCTTATGTCGAAGGGATTCTCGATAGAGAAGATCGTCCGGTTCGCAGGCGTTGCGACCGATATGCTCGTTAAGGGATTCGATTCCGATACCCCCGATACCGGCGATGAAGAGAGAAGATTGCGGGAAATATTCATGTGATACCCCTGCGGCGAGGAGACAAACCATGAAGAAAGACCGACTCGATTGCATCATCATAGGATTCTATGAACGCGATTACGACGAAGAGATCGCCCTGGCAAGAGAGGCAAAAGAAAGCTCAGGCTTTTACAGGTATCTCCAATGGCAGTTCCCTGAATTTCGCGGAGCCAGAATACCTATAATGGATTTGCTGAACCATACGCTGAAAGAGGCAACGGGCCGCGATCATCGCTTGAATATGGCGGAGATGCCCAACCTCGGCGCTATCACCTTGAAGAGCTTTCTCTGTCGGCGGAATCTCAGAGTCGAAATAGTCAACTTCTTCAACAGGGAAAAGCAGAGATTGATAGACCTGCTCGCGCAGTCGCCGAGCGTGGTCGCTATCACCACGACCTATTACGAGGAGACGGACCCCGTTTGCGCTCTGGTCAAGTTCATCAGACAGCATAGCTCAGGCACTAAAATCGCAGTCGGCGGGCCGTATATCTTCGACGTTTGTTTCCTCAACGACACTGAGGCTCAGGACGAACTATTCAGAGAGATGGGCGCAGACATATACATTCACGATTCTCAGGGAGAGTTGACGCTATCGATGACGCTCGAAGAGTTGCGCAAGGAGCGAGGCCAGGATCTCAGTCGCATCCCAAATCTCATATACACCCTCGACAACGAAGAGTTTCACAGGACTGAGAGAGTCGTCGAAAGCAACGACATGGATGAAAACAGCGTGGACTGGCAGCATTTCGACAGGGATTATTACACACCTACCGTGCCTATGCGAACGGCGCGAAGCTGCGCCTATTCGTGCGCCTTTTGCAGCTATCCGTACTTCGCAGGCCCGCTCAACCTCACAAGCCTGCCTGTGGTCGAGAGGGAACTGAGCGCCTTGCAAGACGCGGGGGCGAAGAATCTCATGTTCATCGATGACACGTTCAACGTCCCGCTGCCCCGCTTCAAAGAGCTTCTCCGAATGATGATCCGCAACAAATTCGACTTCAAATGGTATTCATATTTCCGATGCTCGAACTCCGACGATGAGACCTTCGACCTGATGGCGGAGAGCAACTGCGCGGGCGTCTTCCTCGGCATAGAGTCCGGCGACCAGAACATACTGACCAACATGAAGAAGTTCGCCACAGTCGAGAGATACAAGTACGGCATTCGCAATCTGAAGGAGCGCGGCATTCCCACCTTCGTATCGATGATAATCGGGTTTCCGGGCGAAACGAGACAGACGGTCCATAATACTATAGACTTTCTCAACGAGACTTCGCCGATGTTCTATCGCGTGGAGATGTACTATCACAGGAGGTCTCTTCCGATACACAAGGAGGCCGACAAATACGGAATTCGCGGCGAGGACCTCAGTTGGACGCACAACACCATGGACTGGCGAGAAGGCGTTGAAATGGTCGAAGAGGTTTATCGAAACGTGAAGGGTTCTGCGATTCTGCCGGTTTACACATTCGATTTCTGGGCCTTGCCCTATCTGACGGGAAAGGGGTTCCCGGTCGAGCAGATCGAGAGATTCTCGCTCATAGCTACTGAAATACTCGTGCAGGGATTCAACGACGGGACGCCCGGCGAAGGCGATTATGAAGAGAGGTTGTTCTCTGTTTTTCATGAAGCAAGCGCCGCCCCCGAAGCGAAAGCGGTATGGAGGGGAGATGCCCGGACGTACTGAGAAGGCACAGAAGACTGAGATTGATCGACAGGCCGGCACAAAACATCCGTCGAGCATGATCGGGAGTTGCCGGTCCCTGAGTTTCCAAAGAACGGAAGGGCAACCGCTATGAAGAACGTTGGCACACATTTGATCATAGATGCCTGGTCATCGCCGTACGATCTGCTCAACGATGCAGACCGGATTCGGCAGGCGCTTGAAGAGGCGATAGCGGCAGGAGGGGTGACGCTAATCGAATTATCTATTCATCAATTCAGGCCTCGCGGCGTAACGGCTACGGCCCTGCTCGCCGAGTCGCACATCACAATCCACACCTGGCCCGAATTCAACTACTTCGCGGCGGACCTTTTCTTCTGCGGCAGCGGCGACCCCGAGCGCGCATTGGAGACACTCAAGAACGCCCTACAGGCAAAAGAGATAATGGTGCGACAACTCAAGCGCGGTTTCGATATGGATGTCGAAGTAATGAAGGGCTATAAGGAGACCGGCAATGCTTGAAAAAGCGGTCCCGGCAGTCAGGTGGTGGTACGAGAAAGGGATTCCGGAAACCATAATCCAGGGCCTCAGAGGGCGATTGCTCTACGCCGAGACGACTCCATATCAGAGGTTGGAGATACTGGAGCACGACCACCTGGGCCGCGTGCTCGTACTGGATGGCCTCATTCAAACGACGCTGGCCGATGAGTTCGTATATCACGAGATGCTCGTGCAGGTTCCGCTGCTCGGACGCCGAGGGCCGGGCGGTTCTGCTGCCATAATCATCATCGGGGGCGGCGATGGCGGCTGCCTGCGGGAAGCGCTTCGCCATTCGTGGGTGAAGCGTGTAGTGATGGTGGAGCTTGATGAAATAGTAGTCCGTCGCTCAGTCGAATATCTCGGTATACATGGCGACTACGACGACCCGCGCCTCGAACTGGTGATAGGCGACGGGGCTGCTTACATGCGTTCGGCTGCAAGGGGCGGAGAGAGATTCGACGCCGTCATAATCGACTCGACGGATCCAATCGGTCCCGGACGGTCGCTCTACAGGCGGGATTTCTACGGAGATATCAAGTCGTGCCTCGCGCCAAACGGCGTGGTCTGCCAGCATCTGGGCGTGCCTGCCTATCAGGACGATGTTCTTGAGCGAGGCGCGCGCCGAATGCGGGAAGTTTTCGGCAACGTCCAGGTTTACAGAGCATCGATCCCGACCTATATCGGCGGCGATATGGCCTTTGCGCTCGCCACCGAGGGCTATCACTCCTACGATAATCCCGCAATCGAATTCACCGGCCGCTACTACAACAGCGCGGTCCACACTGCCGCTTTCGCGCTGCCGACCTGGTGGCGCGAGAAGATCGAACAGTGAACCGTCGGCGCACAAAAAGACCGGTTAGCGAAAGGGCCGGGCACTTTGCGCGCGACGCTTTCTAACTGTCCGTTCGATCATGTCAGGTCGAAATTTATTCGTGATCGCGCGATGGCTCTTCATGCAACTTGTCTTTTGCACTTCGAGAAAATACACTACTCCCTTGCGATGATAGAACGCATACGAGACATAGCGCGCCAGAGCATTGCGACCAAGCGGGCCTTCTTCGACTCGCATTCGGGCGAGGTCGCGCGCGCTGTGGAAATCATCATCGATGCAATCGCTGCGGGCGGCAAGGTTATGGCGTTCGGCAACGGGGGTTCGGCCGCCGATGCACAGCATATAGCCGCAGAACTCGTCAATCGTCTCAATTACGACCGTCCTCCGATAGCTGCCATCGCGCTCACTACGGACACTTCGATTCTCACCTCGGTCGGGAACGACTCCTCGTTCGACGAGTTGTTCGAGCGCCAGTTGCGCGCCCTCGGACGAGCGGGCGATGTGGCCCTTGCCATCTCGACCAGCGGCAACTCGCCTAACGTTCTGCGAGCGGTCAGGGCGGCGCGCGAAATGGATATAAAAACCATAGGACTCGCGGGACGCAAAGGGGGAGAGCTTGCCGCGCTCGTAGACCTCGCGCTCGTCGTCGAAGCCGACTCGACTCAACGCATTCAGGAGACGCACATAACCATAGCCCACATCCTTTGCGAGATGGTCGAAGAGGCGATCTATCCGGCCGGAAAACAGGACTGAACGATGTCGCGCTACAAAATCGAGCCGCTGGACTTTTCCGCTATAGCCACCTATCCGCTCGCTTCGCGCCCGAGCAAGGTGACTACCGAAGATTTCGCGCGCCCTCTCGCGCCCGACTCCACACTGAAAGAGTTTCTCGACAGCCTCCCGAACATTCTGGCCGCACGCGAACTCCGCGCGCTTGCCGCTCTCATTCGTGAGGCGAAACAGAAAGGCCGCGCCATCATAGTCGGCATGGGCGGTCACGTAATCAAGACGGGCGTGGGTCCGTTGCTGATCGATCTGATGAAACGCGGGTACGCGACCGCTTTCGTCATGAACGGCTCGGCGATGATACACGACTTCGAGATAGCCCTCGCCGGAGCGACCTCCGAAGATGTGGATGCGACTTTGGGGTCGGGCAGCTTCGGCATGGCCGAAGAGACCGGGCGCATCATAAACGAAGCCATCAAAGCGGGCGCGCGCGATCATCTGGGCATGGGCGAAAGCCTCGGCCGCGAGCTTCATCTCATGCAACCCGCGCACGCCGGAGAGTCTCTGCTTCACGCCGCCTACGAAGCGAGCGTTCCCGTGACCGTGCATGTGGCTGTAGGGACCGACATCGTTCACATACATCCGAGCGCCGACGGCGCTTCGACGGGCCAGACCACTTACGATGACTTCCGCTTGCTCTGCTCGATAGTGCGCACGCTCGACGGCGGCGGGGTCTATCTGAATCTCGGTTCTGCGGTCGTGCTGCCGGAAGTCTTTCTCAAGACCGTCACCGTGGTTCGCAACCTCGGATACAGGCTTGAAGATTTCACTACGGCCAACTTCGACTTCATTCAGCACTATCGCCCGATGACGAACGTCGTGCGCCGCCCCGTCGCGGGCAGCGGGCGAGGCTTTTCCTTTACCGGGCATCACGAATTCATGGTCCCTTTGCTGGCCGCTGCGATTCTTTCAGGTTGAAAGCATCTCGCGCTTCGTCCGTAGTCCGAGTCCGTTGTCGCTTTTAGGCGAAACCTTCAGTACCCCGACCGTAAGGGAGGGGTCCAACTGACCGCTGACCACTGGCAACTGATTTATGCAATTCATCCTCGACAAAAACCGCAAGGAATCTCTGGTCGAGCAGGCGCGCGAGCAATTGCTCACCGCGTTATATATGGGAAAGCTCCGCTCAGGAGACCGGCTTCCGAGCGTGAGACAGGTGGCCTCGCGCAATAACATAAACATCAAAACGGCCTTCACAATCTATCAGCACCTCAAACAGGAGGGCTACGTCGAGCTTCGCGCAGGGGCAGGAGCATTCGTATCGGACCCGGAAAAAGCCGACCTCGACCAGGCATACCACCTCTCAATACTGAGGCTCATAAAATCGAATCTATCGCAGGCGGGCCAGTTGAAACTGCCTCCCCAACACTATGTCGCTCTGATGCAAAACTTCGTCGAAAAATCGCGCTTCAAATCTGTTCAGGCCGCCATGATCGAATGCAACGAAGAGCAGATAAGGCTTTGCGCGAGCGAGCTTATCGCCACGCTCAACATGCGCGTCTTTCCGGTCTTGCTCGACCGTGTGGAGCGGCCAACCGAACAACTCGCACATCTGCTCGCGCAGATGGACTATTTCATCACGACCGATTATCACTACAAACAGGTCGCGGAGCTTGCGACCCGGTACGACAAAAAAACTCTACAGGTAAGGCTCGACCCCGCTTACATATCCATGCTCACAGGGGCGGCCCATCGCGGCGAGGTCTTGATGATCGTATCGGACGCGAGTTTTTTTCCCGCTTTCCGCAAGCGCCTGACCATGGTTGGGACTCCGCCCGCCGTCATAGATAACATAAAGGCGCTCGACGACACCAATCTCTCCAGCATTCGCAAAGCCGTCCGGACGGCCCGCGCCGTTTACGTATCGCCCATATCCCACTCGCGCGTCCGCGAAGCCCTTCCCGGCCATGTCGAAGAACTGAAGATCGACAATATGCTCTCTCTCGAATCCATCGAGATGATAGAGGCTATCCTTCTCTTCCACGCGAAATAGCCTTTCAACGACGACCTGGAACAGTTTTTTCTTTATGTATGAATTGTTCCGTTTATTTTTAAACTACATTGTGTTATACTTCGCAATTGCAGAGATAAAACCATAATCAAGTGTATGTTTGGCGCGGCATCAAATGGGCTTTTGTATAAAGCACAGGGTCAAGCCTTCGGGTTGTTGCACGTTGAGGCGCGTACTCTGAACTTCTCTCTCAAAGTTTCATTTACCCCGCGCAGTTTGGATCGCCCTTAAGTTCTGTGGGATAAAGAATTCTTCGTAGCCTGCTACTAAAGTGAATTGAACACCTTCCATGCACATTGTACAGCAAGCTGCGTGGAGTCTCGTTTTATTCAATTGCGGCTCCAAGAAGTTCGCTGGCCTCCTCACCGGCAGTAACTTGAAATTGGCGCATAATAGTTTGGTTCATAATCAAATACAAGCATCCTTAATAAGGATGCTTGTATTTTCCAACCACAAGCGAAGGAGAAAAATGATGCTTAAAAGAATACATAGCTTCAAAGTCCTGGCCTTTGTAATGGCAGTGTGTCTGTTAACAGGCTCTAATTTGACTGCTCTAACACGCTCCAAGATCATGCGGCAAGGCGTAAACAACTATCAATTGAGTTCCAATGCGACTTCACCTAATGACAGTGACGAGCAGCGTGAGTTGCAGGCATTAAGAACGCGTGAGAGCTTCAAACCGGCGCGCGAACTATTGCTAACGAAAGGGGTGGATTTCGATCCAGATATCCTGCTTGATTCGAACTGGAGAAAAAAATTGAGGCCGTTTCTTGCCAGCATGCCAGAGATGCAAACCGTAAAATATGAGGATTCACCGCTAACTGGCGCATATATCGCTGGTACTTTTTACTTGCCCGAAAGTATCGAGATTGCTGAGGACACAGTGATTCTGGCAGAGAACTTGATCTTTGAAGGCAATAAAGCTGTAATACGAGGCAATCATGATGTTTACCTGTTTGCAATACAGCGAATGGGTGTAATGGGCACGACTCTCCGGGATTTAAGGGATAGCGAGCAGTTAGTTGCTCTACATGCAAATGAAAAAGCGAGGGTATTTCCTTCGACCCCGGTTATCAAAGCAGGGGGGCATATAACGATAAACACCAGTGGATATGGTAGAAAACAATGGTTGAAACAAAAAAACAAGTCTCGCAAGGAAGCGGCATCTTCTCCGACTCTCAATATTAATGAGAACGGATCGCAAGGCGCTGATGGAGGAACTGGCTCTTCAGGCACTGTCGGGTCAACCGGGAATCCAGGTAATGGTGGTGTAGATGGCATATGTGGGGGCAACCAGAATGGAACCTCTGGTATGAAAGGCGCAAACGGAGGGACTGGTGGAACAGGTGGAACTGAGAATGGCGAGGATGGCGGTGATGGAGGCAGCATATTTTTTGCAATCCCTTGCGGAACCACAACTACCGTAACCTTAAAAAGCAAAGGGGGAGCTGGCGGTAACGGCGGCACAGGCGGAGTCGGAGGACTGGGAGGAAGTGGGGGAGTGGGCGGTTCTGGCGGTAACGGAGCCGATTGCCCATGCAATCAAGGCGGAAATGGAAACGGGGGAAATGGCGGCGACGGTGGTCGGGCCGGCAATGGCGGCGACGGTGGTAAGGGTGGAGATGGCGGTGATGGCGGTAATGGCGGGACTATAATTGTCTCATACCCCTCAGATTGGATGGGATCTATAAATTGTATTTTCACTGAAGGGCCAGGCGGTTCCGGTGGCGAAGGAGGCCAAGGTGGTGATCCGGGGTTCGCAAATTTCGGCGGCGACGGTGGTAGCGCAGGAGCGGGTACACAATGTACCTCCCCGCCTTCCGGAAATGGCGGCATAGATGGCATTTTCGGCGGCAATGGTTCACCAGGAAGTGTTGGCCTTCCGGGATCCTCCGGCACATCCGGGTCTACTGGTTCTTGCACCCCAATCCCATCTGAACCATGTTGTAACCCTGATGATCAAACGGTATGCGAAAACAGCGGGGGATATTTCAACCCTACCACCTGCACATGTGAACACCCCTCTCCAATATTGATAGATGTGTCCGGGAACGGGTTTGCGCTTACAGGCGCGGAAGAAGGGATTGACTTCGACCTCAATAGCAATGGCATCCCCGACCACATTGGATGGACCGCCGCAGGGTCAGATGATGCATTCCTCGTACTCGACCGAAACTCCAATGGTCTGATAGACAATGGCAAAGAGTTATTTGGCAATGTCACAGCGCAGCCACCATCATTCGAGCCGAATGGTTTCCTAGCCCTCGCTGAATTCGATAAAGAAGAAAACGGTGGTAACGGAGATGGCAAGATAGACAATAGAGACAGTGTTTATGGCTTGCTTCGCCTATGGCAGGATAGCAATCACAACGGCCTTTCGGAGGCAAGTGAATTGCACACATTATCTTCTATGGGTGTTAGAGCGATAAAGCTCCGTTATAAAGAGTTCAAGAAACTGGATCAGTACGGTAACTGGTTCCGATTCCGCGCGAAGGTAAAGCGATTACGACAATCGGGCACAGGACGCTGGGCCTGGGATGTGTTCTTTGTAATCCCTCAATGATTTAATCAGGGGATAACCAAAGTTGAAAGATACTGACTGAAATACCGAGCCACCAGCGAATAGTTGCGATTGTCTGGTGGCTTGGTATTGTTTTGGTTTGGGTCAACATCAAACAAATCATTTGTTGTTACGGCGGCTCCGCCATTGGCAAGAGTGTACTATCCTCATAGACCTGCGCCTGGCCTACAAGTACGATTTCACCGAACGCATCAAGGCGGGCTTCACTTTCGAGGTCTTCAACCTCGCAAACAGGGTCAACTACGACCCGATCACTCTGAGCGGCAATTTCAGCGGAGGCAACAACGCCAACTTCCTCGTGCCGACAGGAGCGATGTCTCCGCGAATTCTACAACTCGGCTTCCGAGTGAGCTTCTAACTTGGCAGCGCCCCCTAACTTTCGCGCACCGGCCCTCCGCCGGTGCGCTTTTTTTGCGGAGCGCACGACAGGCATCATCGTAATCGTCAGGAATTCAACAATGACAAGTGACGAGTGACAAGCAAGGCTTGCTATCAAACAGATAATAAATCGAGTAGAGGGGTCAGGGGCCGGGGGTCGGGGGCAGGAGCCATCAGTTGTTCTTTAATCAGCGCACTGGCAGAAAAACGACGGACGACGGACCAAATCACAAAGAGATTTCGCTCAATCTATCGGGCGAAGAGGGCCGTCTGTGCGGCCGAGCGATTTGGATGATTTCGCCCCTTCGTCTTCGACCGATTCAGAGGAAGGAGAGGGAGTAGAAGGTTTGGCTGAAGGAGATTGAGCAGTATTTTCCTTAGACGCGCCGCCGCTTATGCCTTGCTTGTAACGCGCCAGCAATTCATCGGCGGCCGCGCGAGCGCGTTCGGCTTCGAGTTCGCGGTCAGCTTCGGCGACGCGAGAGTCGACCGCAGGCGTGCCCGAACGATTCAATCGCGCGCGCATTTCATCTATGGTCGAGGCGGGGTCGGTCGCGTCGAAGGGCGATTGTATGCCCGCAAGGTTTTCGCGCATGGAGGTAAGATGGGTTTCTGTGGCAAGCTCTTCGCCAATCTGTCGGCGTTCCTCGCGCAGGACGCGAGCGCGCTCGGCAGCAGCACTGGCATCTGCGATCTGTTTCTTGAGCAGGTCGCGCTGAGAAGAGAGAGCGATGAGATTGTTTGTGGCGGTTGAAGCTACGGGTGCGTTCCCCTGTTCGCGCGCCTGTCGCTCGCGCTCGGCCACGCCTATCATCTTCAATTCCACTTCGGCCAGTTCTTTCTCAAACACCTTCACCGACGCGCGCGACTGCACCTCGATTTCATTGAGCCGCCCAATCTCGGCGCGCGTCATGGCCCGAACGTCCTTTTCAGGACTGCTTGCTCGATTGATGAGATCGTCCAGGTAAGAATTGATAAGCCTTTTAGTACGTCTCCACATCCCTGCGCTCCATGTTTTATCCGGTTGCCGGTATGACCGACAGCAGGCCGAGTCCTCGGACCCGGCCTCTCGTCAAATAACCGCATCTCGAATATAGCGCAAGTCGAAGGCTTTCGCCACAGCGAAAACGGACCATATAAAATGGCGCTGCCCGATCAAGGTTTTTTCACAGTCTCAGGCGGTTCGTCCTGCTGAATCGGGCGAGGGGATGAACTGTATTGTTGAATTACAGGCAAGGTCAAAGGCTTTACAAACTTTATGCGGAAGATCGTGCCCGGAGCGACCTTGACATTGCCCCCTTTGGTCAGCAGCAACCCGCCGAGCAACCCGCCGACTATCGCAGCCCCTCCGCCAGCCCTGGACCCGCTCAAGAGCACGGTCCCTATTCCGGCCGAGGTTCCTATCGTGCCGCCGAGAGCCACGTTTTCAGCCGTGTTTTTGCCGTTTCGTTTGCCGTCGACTTTGCCTTCGGCGTCGGCCTTATACTTTTCGTCATTCTCCCAATCGTCTATCGCCGTGAGCACGACCGACACGGGTTCTTCGCCCCAGGGCATGGATATTCGCTCGAAGATGATCGATATGCTTCCGTTCTTCAGGCCGCGACCCGCGGGCTTCACATCGGTGACCCTTCCATGGAATTCGGTGCCGCGCGGCAGGATCAGCTTGCCGTCGACATAGACAGGCTCGTAAAGCACGGCTGTGATCATATCTCCGGGTTCGTTCAACTTGGAATTGAGTTGAGATTGAAGCGAGAGGCGGGCCTTCGTCTCAGGCTCTATAGTGGCTTCGCGTGCCGCCTGTGGCAGCGCCGGTATCGCCGCGAGCGCGAGGACGGCGGCGAGAAAAATTACGGACAAACTTTTCTTCATATTTACCTCCGAGGTCGGGCGATGAGAGCAGTCCTGTTTGATCTTATTGCAAGCACACGGCCCGGTCAAGGGGAAGACTTCCCACGAGTTGGGGAGCCACTCGGCTTACGGGGTCTCAACCGATCACGCTTTCGATAACCGAAGCGAGCCGGGTTGCCTGCTCTTCTATAGTCTTCAGGTCTTCACCTTCAATCATTACGCGAGCAAGATTTTCGGTGCCTGAGTATCGAACGAGCAGACGCCCCCGTCCTTGCATCTCTTCTTCGAGCCGACGGATTTCCGCACTTACGCGGGGCAGGGTCTCGATGGGCGGTTTGCTTCGCACGCGGACGTTCAAGAGTATCTGAGGAAACCGCTTCATCGCCGATGCAAGTTCGGCGATCAAACGACCCGATTCGCAGACGGCGCGCAGCATCTCCAGGGCGGTGATCATTCCATCCCCTGCGAGCGAAATGTCGGGAAAGATGATATGGCCCGATTGCTCGCCGCCGAGTCTGGCACCTCGTGCAAGCATCTCCTCAAGCACGTAGCGGTCGCCCACCTGCGCGCGAACCATCTCTATGCCCCTTTCCCTAAAGGCCACCTCAAGGCCGATGTTGCTCATCACCGTTGCGACCACGAGATTTCCCGCAAGCTGCCCGCGCGATTTCATATAATCGGCCAGTATCAGAAGCATACGGTCTCCGTCTACAAGCTCCCCCTGTGCATCGACCAGCAACGCGCGGTCGGCATCGCCATCGAAAGCGATGCCGAGGTCGAGCCTTCGCTCGATGACCGCGTGCTTCAAGCCTTCGAGATGCGTCGACCCGCAGTTCTCGTTTATATTGCGGCCGTCGGGCGAGGCCGCCATCACATGAAGGTCTGCTCCGAGCCGCTCGAACAGCTCTGGCGCGAGGCCGGAGGCCGCGCCGTTCGCGCAATCGAGCGCGATGCGCATACCGCTCAGATCGAGATCGCGCCCGATCACACTGACAAGATAATTCAAATATCGTTCGCGATAATCTACGGGTCGGGAAACCGTCTGATGTAATGCTTCGCCGGTTTCGGCAAAGCTATCAGACTCTGAGATTCGACCGGCATCCTCTCGGGCCACCTCTTCTTCTATCCTGCGTTCCATCTCGTCGGGCAGTTTCCGGCCCGACCGTGTGAAGACTTTGATGCCGTTATCCTGATACGGATTGTGCGAAGCCGAGATCACGATTCCGGCATCGAACCCTGAAAGGCGTGTTATATAGGCGATGCCTGGTGTGGTAATTACGCCTGCCGATTCGATGCGAGCGCCTGCCGCCCGAGCGCCCTGCGCAATGGCTCTCTCTATCTGCGGTCCTGATTCACGTGTGTCGCGGCCGATTATGATTTCGGGCGTGTGTGTGAGGTCGCGCGCAAGGGTTGCGGCCAGCGCCCGGCCGATCTTTTCGACAGAATACGTGTCGAGCGGGTACTCGCCCGCCACCCCTCTTATTCCGTCAGTCCCGAACAATTTATTCACAGCGCCTCGCGCCATCCAGGACGCACCCTTCTCTCCTCTTTTTTCTCTCGCGTCATCTGATGCGAATGGTGCCGGGCGTTATCGAACGCACCATGACGCGCTCGCCGAACCGCTTGAGGGTGGCGGTCGGCACACGGCCGCCCCTTCCATCAGAGGCCGCTTGATAATCGACCGATACGATAAGGTCGTCAGGCGTTATCTCCCCTATGATCGATTCAGCGCCGAAGAGCGTCACCCTGACCGATCTAGGCACGGCCTGTGCGGACGGAGGGCCTCCATTTATCGTGACCGGCACATTTTCTATCACGCGCTCCTTGCGCATCTCATCAATCTCGACCGTCAGCAGGACTTTCCGGTTGCTCTCATCGCCCACATTGATGTTCGGAGACCCCAGATCTATCGCCACCATATCGCTGAAGGTCCGCGTCTTCCCTCTCAGGCTCACAGTCTCCGTAGAGACGGAGTTGGTCCCCTCGACCTGGCTCTCGGCCCCGAATATCTGAATGCTCGGAGGGATTATGCTCCACCTGATGAACTCATATCCTTCGGGCGGTTTGCCGTCGAAACGCGGGATGACCACCACCTCTCTTTCTACGACCCGCTCCAGAGTGATGCGTATATTGCGAGGGTCTATGCTCTCTTCCTCGACGCTTGCAGGCAGCCGTGAGCGGTCCAGTTTGAGCGGTATGACACGCACGCCCGGCTCGACTCCCGAAAGATCGGCCACAACGGTCAACTCGCTTGAGCGAATCGTATCGAGCACATCGCGCGGACCTTGAAGGTAGACCCTGGCCGAAAGCGTGTCGTAACTGGAAATGGTCATAACGCGCGTGTCGGGCAGATTGTGAAATACTATAGGCACATTCGGCAGGGGTATCTGGCTGACCGGGCGAGACCCGACCGAAAGCCACAAAACGGCTGTGATCAACAGCGCAAGGAACTTCAAGGCCGTATTCTCAAGAACGTAGTCCTTGCCATACTCTTTCAGCCAGTTCAGATAGTATCGCACTTTGTCCATAAAACGTCACTTGATGTATGTCTCGCTCACCTGTTCCCTGTCGGGACCGGGCACGGCGGCGCGGCGAGAGCGCCGTCTCGGACGTATGGCTTCTCGAAAGGGACGCGCAGGCTCAAGCGAGCGGCGCAGCAATTCGCGCAGGCGCGAACTGTCGAGATAGCGAGTGATCTCCCCCTTCTCCACAAAAGAGATGATGCCTGTCTCTTCGCTGACCACGACTGCCACGGCATCCGTGTCTTCAGTCACACCGATGGCGGCCCTGTGCCGGGTGCCAAGCTCTTTAGAGAGCCTGGGGTTGAGCGTGAGCGGCAGGAAGCAACTGGCGGCGGCGATTCGATGATTGCGTATTATCACGGCCCCATCGTGCAGCGGCGTGTGTGTGTCGAATACTGTTACCAGCAAATCATAAGAAAGCGCCGCTTCAAGCAGTACGCCCGTGTCGATGTAATTCTGGAGACCGACGTTGCGCTCAAGGACTATGAGAGCGCCGGTCTTGCGCGAGGAGAGCGTCTGCGCGGCAAGGACTATCTCATCCCAGGTGTCCTGGACCGCCTTCGAGCGGCCGAATCTTATAGGGCTTCGCAGATTGGTTCCGACGCGCATCAACGCCGACCGTATTTCAGGCGCGAAGATGACCAGTATCGCAAACCCGAAGTAAAGCAGCATGTTGCGCATGACGAACTGGAGCGTTTCCAGTCCGAAATAAACCGACATTTGATAGAGCAGTCCGACACCCAACACCCCTATGGCCATCTGCACGGCGCGGGTTCCTCGCACAAGCTTCAGCAATCCGTAAATGATCGCCCAGACGACCAGAAAGTCCACCAGGTCGGTCAAACGAAGTTGCTTGAAAAACTCTATCAGCTCTATAGAACGGGTCATTCGGGTATCGCGGCTCCCGCCATTACGAAATAAAGCTTACGTTTCAGCAAATCCGGCTCCACTCGGCGCGGATCATTTACCTGAAACCCTTCCTACATCCGGGGCACCTTCCCTGAGAATCGCTCCGCAGTCATTAATGAAAATGCGCAGGGGCACTTAAAGATTTCTTTCTTATCGCGCAAGATCAGCCTTCTATGAAACAATCATCGCGCTCGGTCGGTCCTCGGCCGCTCCTTAGCGGCGGCCGCCGCCAAACCGTTATCACTGCCTGGAGATTCAAAACGTTTCGTATCCGCACATTTCCGGTTTTCATGTTTCTGTATGCCCATTCGGCATTATCATCCGGCCGCCCGATAAATCCCTTGCTTTATGGTAGCCTCTACTCGTTGCAGAATCAAGGCTTTAGCCGTTCAAAATTCATAAAATGACGACAATAAATGTTAAACTGAGGTTACAAAATGCGCCTGAACGCTTGCCGACCGTCAGGACTCCGTTCCGAGATCGTCCGGCAGCACTATCTTTCGAGCCGTTGATCGAATCGCTTTACTGAAATCGTAAAACGATGTTACGATTCCGTGTGCCGCCCTTTCAATATCTTATTTGGTCCCCTTTATTTTGACTCGTGTATTCCTTGATCCGGCTGTGGCATTCTAATTGCTACTTATTTTATCGAGCGACTCAATCAACAGGTATAAATTGAGCAACTCAATCGAGAGGTATAAATCGATGGCAATCAAATTGATTAAGCGAGACCAACAACCAAAGAATAATAACGAACCGCCCAAGGCTCCTTCAATCGGCCGACTCATAGATTCCACACAGGCATGGGTCGACGAATATAAAGAGCGCAAGGCCAGAACCCTTGCCACTCTTACCGAGTCTTTAAGAAGCCAATGAAAAGGGCCTTATCTCCCCGGTCATAGAAGAAGCCAGGGATTCAAGCGGACGTTTCCCGATCACAAGCACACAAGCGCAAAGACATTTCGAGAGGCCCGTATTTCCTCAAACCGGACGCGCGGTTCCTACCAGAAGCGATCAGCGATAACTGTTGAAATATAAGCGAAAAGAAGGCGAAATAAGAAAGAAATCTTTATGCGCGAACCTTCTTATTGAGCGGCTGCCGGGGAAAGCGCATCTCTTTTGATCTTCATCGCGGCATCGAGTACACGCTCTGCGGCTTCGCGTTTTGCCATCAAAGGCATCTCGACCACATCTTCCTGCGACACCAGAATGATCCGGTTGGTCTCCACATCGAACCCCGAATCCTGCGACGATACATCATTGGCAACGATGAGGTCTGCTCCCTTCTCAAGCAGTTTTTTGCGAGCGTTCTCCGTAACATCCTCGGTCTCGGCCGCAAAGCCCACGACCACCTGTGAATGCTTTGCGCGGACGATCGCGGCAAGTATATCTTCGGTCTGTTCAAGCTCGATCATGAGACCTGAACCGGTCTTTTTGATCTTCTGTTCTGCCACACTGATGGGGCGAAAATCAGCAACCGCAGCCGCCATTACAACTATGGTTGCATCGGCGAGATCGTCCATGACGGCAGCACACATATCGGCCGCAGATTTCACATTCGACACTCGCGCGCCCGCCGGGGGCGCAAGCGAGACGGGTCCGGTCACAAGCGTGACATAGGCTCCGCGCGCGAGCGCGGCTTCCGCAAGCGCGTATCCCATCCTTCCTGAAGACCTGTTGGTCAGACCGCGCACAGGGTCTATGGCCTCATAAGTCGGTCCCGCAGTGATCAGGACGCGCTCGCCCGCCATGTCGGATTCTATCGCTCCGGCTTCAGGCATTCGAGCGATCTCATTGCGACCGAGCATTGCGAGCGCGCGACCGACTATATCTTCGGGCGCAGCCAGACGGCCCGCGCCCACCGTGCGGCAGGCGAGATAACCCTCGCCGGGGTCTACGAATTCCACGCCTCGTTCTCTCAGCCTGCGCACGTTGTCGCGCGTGGCCGGGTGCGCCCACATCTCCACGTTCATAGCGGGCGCGACGAGCACAGGCGCAGTCGTCGAGATATAGAGCGTCGAGAGAAAATCATCCGCGATTCCGTTTGCGAACTTTGCCAGCGCGTTGGCCGTCGCCGGAGCGACTAGCAGAAGATCGGTAGCCTGGGCTATCTGAATGTGCTTGATCTCGGGGTCGGCGGTCGGCTCGAACATTTCAGTTATCACAGGGAGACCGGAGATGGCTTGAAACGTGAGCGGGCCGACGAAATTCGCGGCATTGCGAGTCATCACGACCTGCACAGATGCGCCGCTCTTCTGCAAGCCGCGCATGACCTCTACGGCCTTATAAGCCGCTATGCAACCGGTGACTCCGAGAGTGACTCTCATGATCTCTTCGCATCAAGAAGGCAAAAAGGCAGTGGTCAGTGGTCAGTCAAGGTGAAAGTGAAGAGGTCCGCACTCTTACTTTTTACTTTTTACTTTTTCCTTGATTAACCTTCTGCCGCCGTCTCTTTTTTAATATTCCTGTATTGCACCAACCCGCGTTCAACCTCTTCGAGGGCTATGCGAGTATTCTTTCTGGCAGAACTCTGCACGCGGGGTTTGGCGCCTCTTTGGAGTTGCTTGCTGCGCCTTGCGGCAAGCAAAACCAAACGATATTTGCTGTCTATTTCCGTCGTCCAATTCTCTTCGTTCTTATCTTCAGGCATGAAGCGATTCACCTCCGAATGTGGATAATATGTTTCGAGCGGCCGACCTCTGACGTTCCGGGCGATGGCGCTCGGCCACTATTATGGCTTCAAGCGACCGCACTGCCTCTTCGAGATCATCATTCACAATAACGTACTTGAACTGCTCATAGAGCCTGACCTCGCCGAGGGCGTTAAGCAATCTGAGTTCAAGGTCGGCAGGCTCGTTCAGGTTGCGCGATCTCAGCCGCCGCTCAAGAGCTTCATAAGATGGGGGCAGTATAAAGACCGTTATTGCTTCAGGCAGCCGGTGGCGTATCTGGGTCGCCCCCTGCACATCTATGTCCAGTATCACGTCCAAACCCTCAGCCATCATAGCCGAGGTCTCGGCCGCGGGCGTGCCGTAGAGGTAGCCATGCACCTCGGCTGATTCCAAAAACTCGCCGCGTTCTCGCATGGCGAGAAATTCCGGCTCCTGCACAAAATAATAATTTACTCCATGACGCTCGGTTCCGCGAGCCTTTCGCGTCGTATACGATATCGAATAGCGCAGTCGATCCACGCGGGCAATCGCCATCTCCACGAGCGTAGACTTCCCTGCCCCCGACGGCGCAGACACAACTATGAGGTTGCCGCATAAAGACTTCTTTCTTGGTTCGCCTGTGCTCTCAGGCGAACCTGTGCGGGCGCTCTCATCCGTTGGGCAGATTTCATTCGACATTCTGCACCTGCTCCCTGAGCTTCTCCACTTCGGTCTTTATTATTATGGCCGCATCGCTTATGGCCAGATCGCCCGACTTCGAGAGTACGGTGTTGGCCTCGCGGTTCATCTCCTGCAATATGAAGTCGAGCCGCTTGCCCACCTCTCCATCGGTCTGTACGAATTCGCGCATCTGAGATATGTGGCTCTTGAGGCGCGCGATCTCTTCGCTTATGTCGCTACGGTCGGCAAGCATAACGGACTCCTGGGCCAGTCGGGTCTCTTCGACCTCTCCGCCTACGACCAGTTCCTGAATCCGCTTCATAAGCTTTTCGCGATAGATGCCGGGAAGCTTCTCGGCTTCCGCTTCGATAGTCGGCAACTGACCTTCGATGATATCGAGCCGCGCATTTAGTTCGACGGCAAGCTCCTGGCCTTCGGCCGCGCGCATATCGACGAGCACCGCGAGCGCCCCGGAGAGCGCCTCAAGGACTCCGTTCACGAGGTTTTCGTCGAGTCGGCCCGAATCCTGAGACACCTGCAACGCTCCCGGCAGTTTCGCTATCAGTTCGAGCGACGGCTCGTCCTCCAGTCCGAACTCGGACCTGAGCCTCGTCAGAGCGGAGAGATAACCCGACACCAACGGCCGGTTGATCTCGAAAGAGGCTTCTTTCAATTGCTCCACGGCAATCGTCACTTCGACTCGCCCGCGTTGAAGCGCGGCATGTATATGTTTTTTGACCATCACTTCGAGGCTTGCCAGTTCCTGCGGCAGCCTCGCCTGAATGTCGAGAAAGCGATTGTTGACGGAGCGAATGTCGACTCTCACCTTGAAGGTGTCGCCCTCGGCGCTTCCCTGCCCGAACCCGGTCATGCTTTTAATCATAAGTTCATTATAAAGAGAAGAGGCTGAAAAAGAGAGTCTTATTCACCCTTTCTCTTCTCCGAGCACCACTTCGTCCAGTGTCACAGCTTCGTCTGAAAACTGAAGCTCATAGAGGTCTTTATAAATTCCGCCGCGCGACATCAATTCATCGTGCGTCCCCACGTCGACCACACGGCCCCGGTCGAGCACGACTATCTGGTCTGCACGATGTATGGTCGTCAGGCGGTGTGCTATCACTATGGTCGTGCGCCCGCGCATAAGATTCGCAAGCGCCCTCTGGACCAGGCGTTCGGATTGAGTGTCGAGCGCCGAGGTCGCTTCATCGAGCACGAGTATAGGAGCATCTTTGGCAAGCGCCCTCGCAATGGCGAGCCGCTGTCGCTCGCCGCCCGAAAGCTTGACGCCGCGTTCGCCTATCAGTGTATCGTATCCGCCGCGCTCCATTATGAAGTCGTGCGCATAAGCGGCGCGAGCAGCCGCCTCTATACGCTCGCGGTCGAGGTCGGGACGCCCGTAGGCTATATTATTAATGATAGAGTCGTTGAAGAGTATAACGTCCTGAGTGACCAGCGCGATCTGAGAGCGCAGGCTTGCGAGCCGGGCATCTTGAATGTTTAGACCGTCTATAAGGATTTCGCCCTCGGTCGCATCGTAGAAACGCATGAGCAGATTCGTAATCGTAGTCTTTCCCGCGCCCGATAGTCCCACAAGGGCCACGACCTCGCCGCGTTGAACCAGCATATTTACTCTCCTCAAGACTGAATCGGCAGAATCCTGATACTTGAACGAGACATCGCGGAATTCTATGCGGTCTTCGAGCGAAGTTATTTCTACGGCGTCTTCACGGTCGCGTTTTTCCGTGTGAGTATCGAGCAGCGAATATATGCGCGCGGTTGCGGCAAAGGATTGTTGAAAGAAATTCTGTATGCGCGAGAGCCTGCGCAGAGGGTCGTACATCTGAAGCATAGCGACTATGTAAGTCGCAAAGATGCCCGTAGTCATCGCGCCGCTATCTATCTCGCGTTTCGCATAGAGCACGAAGACAGCGGCTATCAACACGCCGACCAGTTCTAAAATGGGCGAAGAGAGATAGACGACCCGCGCGGCGCGCACCTGTGTGGCGGCCAGGTGAACCAGTGCCTTGAGAAATCGTCGCTTCTCGAATCCCTCCATTCCGAACGCTTTCACTATGCGATGGCCAGCGATGGTCTCCTGAGCGATGTCCAGAACATCTTCGGTTCCTTCCTGTGTCGAATGCGATATGCGGCGCAGCCTGCGGCCGAAGTTCACAGTCAGGAAATAGATCACAGGGCCTACAAGCAGGACCATAAGCGTCAATCGCCAGTTCAGTATGAGCACGAGCGTAAAGAGCGAAAGAAAGGTCAGCCCCTCGCGCAGCATATCCGCAAGCAGAGTCGATACGGAGGTCTGCACCCTCTCGGCATCGCTGATTATGTGCGTGGTGAGCGAGTTGGTCGGATGATCGGTAAAGAACTCGGTAGACTGAGCGAGCACATGTTCATACAGACGCTGGCGAAGATCTACGACCACGCCGACTCCGATTCGCCACATCAAGATATTAGAGAGATATTCGGACGTGCCGCGTATGAATGTAAACACGACGAGCAAGGCCGCGACCAGAGGCAAGGCACTAGTGCCTGCGGGAAAATAGCTGCGAATATCTATGCGAGCGGCAAGCCCTGTGCCTGTGACCTGCGAAGCCCCTGACAGGTCATCTATCATGGGCTTGAGCAGAGCGGTGCGACCTGCTTCGAACAACCCGACCAGGGTCATCAAAATGAAAGCGAGCGCAAACAAGCCTGCATAAGGTCTGACATTTTTGAGAAGTATGCGGAAATCTTTCATTGCAGCAAGTCCGGGAAGGTGCGATCCGATTTAACGCTCCATTATACGCGCCAGTCGTTTAGCGTCAAGCCAATCTCAAATTCAATCGCCGCCGACCGGGCGATGAAAGGCAGCGTCACAGATGTAGAGGCAAAATGAAGAATTAGGCTCAATTACTTCGAGCATTCATTATCGAGAGGAGCTATACTCTTTGATGTTCTTTAAAAGCTTGGTCAAATCACGCACCAGCAGATTGTCCAAATACTCTAATTGATGTCCCTCAAACATTCTCATCATACCTTGCCCGTTATTGGAGTAATAGTCTCTTATATCTTCTAAAAAACTTGGAGCCAACAGGGCCAGTACCTTATCGGCGAAGGGCCATTTCTTTGGAAATTGACGAAGCAACCTAGAGAGAAGTCTTTTAGATTGTTCTGCCATCTTCATCGTCTGTGGCAGGCAAGACTCAGCGTACGGAGACTCGTTCAAAAGCAATACCTCGTGACCGATAGACAAAGAATGGTCAGTCTTTTTACTATGGCGAGAAGGCGATTTTATTGATGTATGTGGAGTAGCAGGTATTAAAGTTTTGCTGGTTGAATACTTATCGGCCTTTTCAACTCTTGCTTTATTATATGCAACCTGTTCGTTCCGCCTTGGTTTTCTCCATCGCTTGCGCATTGCGGCTTGCTTCAACTTCAAATCTTTACGCATGCAATTTTCCTCTTGTTATAATGCTCTCCAAAATACCGCATCTTTAACTTTTAGTGCTACGCGATCAAATTTACAGCAAATCTATTTCACCGTTTATAGGGCTTCGACTGATAAGATGCAGCCGCTTATTTCGCCGGGCGGTTTACTCTTATCAACTTGCCTGCTGTTGAATCACTCGCTTCGATTGCATCATGAATGCGTATTGCCTGACGGGCGAAATCAAGATCGGCTGTGCAAATAATTATCCCACAGTGGCCGGGTTGCTTCTGATGCAACCGCCTGAAATCTCTGCGATTGATCGTCAAAACCGCGCGCCCATCCGCGCTGGCCGATTCCAACACCTCTTCGTCTGAGCATGCTTGATTGGCTTTACCTGCTTCTTGAATCGTCAGCACATCATGGCCGAGCCGTCTGAGTTCCTCGACGACCGGAAGGGGGAAGTTCTCATTCGAATACAGGCGGGCCATATCAGTCTGCTTCGTTTTCGACTATCTGCTCTTCGATCTCTTCTTTGTGCATTCGATAATAAGACCAGGCGTTTGCCAAGTCTTCGGCTCGCAAAGTCGGGTAGGCGCGGAGCAGGTCCGCTTCGTCAGCCCCTAGATTTTTGTATTGAACTAAAACCCATACAGGGATACGAGTGCCGGCGATGCGCGGGTCGCCTCCACATACATCAGAAGCCCTCTCGATTCCCGGAACATCATCGCTGAGATCGTGCGCTATCAACTGAAGCAAGCGCACCTTTTCGGCTCGCGTCATCTCGGAAAGCAATTGCTCCACTTTTTTCAGCGTCGACATCTCCTTATCACTCCCGACTATCAATATAAATGCGATCCTGTATTATATAGCCCTTCAGAAACTCCTGGCAAAGGACGAAAACTGAGAAGGCTATGGCGCGATGGGGATGACCTAAAGAACCAATTGAAATATAAGAAACAAGCTTCTCCGTCTACCGTTGTATGCGCCGTGCGAAGGCGGTTTTCCATCAATGACAGGTGCCGCTCGCCTGACAGACTTGGCCGGTCGAGCGAGCGGCTTTTTCCTGACGATTATGAAAGATGATTCAGTCCCGATTCCCTGCCCCTCAATTGAGCCTTTCGTAAAGCGGCAAATAATCTCCTGAGAGCATGTTGTACTGCTCCGTATCGAGCACCCAATAAATTTTCCACCGCCCGTCTTCTACGACCGCCCGGACCTCGGCAAGCCTCACAGGGCGTTTATCGGGTGAGCGCGAGGAGGACTCTTCCCATTTTTTCAACTCTTCTTCATACGCAGGATTCTCGACCAGGATTTTCGCCGATTTGCCTCCCTTGTAAACCTGGATTTGAACGACTCGACTGAAAGATTTGATCAACGGTTTCAGTTTTGAGAGTTTCGCCTCTGCCTTCGCTCCTTGATATGCTGCGGCGTAATCGGCGGCTATAAGCTTTCTCGCCTCTTCAAGGCCTCCGGCCTCGACGGCCTTGTAGAAAGCCATGTAGCTTTCAGCAGGCTTATCGTTTTTCTCCGTCTCATAAAGGGCCAGCGTCTCTGCAACAGGGACTTTGAATGTGGCGCTGTATTCGTATGATCCTCTTTTGCCTATTCCGCTCTCATCAGCGAGCACGGAGGAGGAAATCGTCGCTGAGAGTACGCCTTTTTCCATGCTCGTCAGTTCAAAAACCTGTTTGCGTTTGCTCGCGTACCAGAGGCCGCCCAGGCGGTTGTCTCTTTGCGGATTCTTGCTGATTTCGGAGTACGCCTGGCTCTGTTCTATCTTTTCGTTTCTGACTTTGAGCACAAGCCCGTTAAATCTCCCTTCTTTTCTCAGAACATTGATGTAGGTCGCTCTCTCTTCATACTGTTCCGGGAGAGGCTTGTCACTGAGCGCGATTTCTATCAGTGTGTCGGGTAGCACGTAAGTCGCGTAAGCATGCTTGAACGGAATCTCTTTTTTGGTACTGCCGTCATTCATAATGAGACTTCCGATTACATGAGGATTGGCATTTGAAGCGGTCTGGCCGAACCCCGCAATGCCGGAAATAAACAATACTAAAAACAGAGAATGGACGTTGAAGTGAAAAGGCACGGGTTTCAATCTCATCTCAGGCTCCTTTCCAGTCATGAAAATAACTTGGAACTTCACATAATCCAACGCCCCAGGTCCGTCAGACGTTCCATAACTTTTATCATATTAGACGCGGGCCGTCTAACGCTCTGTTGCTCATTGCCGGGCGCTACGTCTTGTGAGCTTCCATATAAGCCCTGAGCAAAGCATTGATTTTGGTCTGATAGCCTTTTCCTTGCCTTCTGAACCGTCCCGTTGCGCCCTTCAGGTTGTGCGCCCGTCGCAGGCTACTGTATCATTACCGATTTGTTACGGGCCACAAGGGCCTCATAATGAGGAGAGTATTTTAAATGAAGCGCAAGATCACACTTATACCCGGCGACGGCATAGGCCCGGAGGTCACGGGCGCGACCGTCTCCGTGCTGCGCGCGGCCGGAGTTCAGATAGAATGGGAGCCGTTCGTCGTCGGCGCCGAAGCCCTTACCAAGTATGGAGACCCCCTGCCTGCCGATCTGATCGAATCGATCAAAAGAAACAAGGTCGCCCTCAAAGGCCCGGCCACCACGCCCGTCGGGACCGGGTTCGTCAGCTCGAATGTTCGATTGCGGAAGGCGCTCGACCTGTACGCAAATCTCCGGCCCATCAAATCGCTCAAAGGCGTAAAATCACGATACGAAGACGTAGACCTCATAGTCGTGCGCGAGAATACCGAAGACCTCTATTCCGGTCTCGAACACGAAGTCGTGCCGGGCGTGGTCGAAAGCCTGAAGATAATCACAGACCGGGCCTCGCGTCGCATAGCTCGCTTCGCTTTCGAATACGCCCGCCGCGAAGCGAGGAAGAAGGTCACGGCCATTCATAAAGCTAACATCAT
This sequence comes from Blastocatellia bacterium, assembly GCA_022615215.1. GTDB lineage: Bacteria > Acidobacteriota > Blastocatellia > UBA7656 > UBA7656 > JAKEHD01. The sequence goes on along the minus strand of JAKEHD010000252.1, from coordinate 23,042 downwards.
GAAGATGTCAGACGGGCTGTTTCTGAATTGCTTCCGCGAGGTCGCAAAAGATTACCCTGAAATCCTGGCCGATGACCTGATAGTAGATAACGCCTGCATGCAACTGGTCATGAACCCGAACCAGTTCGACGTTCTGCTGCTTGAGAACCTCTACGGCGATATAATATCGGACCTCGGGGCGGGCCTTGTCGGCGGACTCGGAGTGGTGCCGGGCGCAAACATAGGCGACGAGATGGCCGTCTTCGAAGCCGTGCATGGGTCGGCCCCAAACATAGCCGGGCGCGGCATAGCCAATCCGACGGCGCTGATTCAAACGTCGGTCCTGATGCTGAAACATATCGACGAACGGGAAGCGGCCGACCGCATACAGGCTGCGATTGAAAAAATACTGGCCGAGGGACAGGTGCTGACGCGCGACCTCGGCGGACAGGCCACAACCATCGAATTCACCGAAGCGGTCATACGCTCGCTTTAATCAGCTATCCGTTGTCAGTCTTCAGCCGTCAGCCATCAGCTTTCAGCTACAGAGCGGATAACTGAAAAATTCAGAGTTCAGCCAACAAGGCTGTTCTCACATACTAAAACGCGAACTCTAAACTTTACACTGATGGCTGAAGACTGATAGCTGATGGCTGAAGACTGATAGCTGAACATGGGGTTTTATGAAAATCACTGCAAGCCGGAGAAGTTTCGAAGATGTAAATGAAGATGTGTTCATCGTGCCGGTCTTCGAGGGGGAAACGCCCGATGAGGGCGCGCTCGCACGGCTCAACCATATCACAGATGGGGCCGTCGCATCGGTATTCGATAGCGGAGAGTTTAATGGCAAGCGAGACCGGTGGGTGCTTCTTTACAAAACGGGCGCGCTCAGGGCGCAACGGTTGATGCTATACGGAGCGGGACGGTTCGATGACGCGAACCCTTTCGGTTTGCAGCGACTCGCAGGCACAGCGGTCAGGATGCTTCGTTCACGCGCCATCTCTTCGGCCGCTTTTCTATTGAGAGACCGGCTTGAGCCTGAAACTTCTGCGCGCGCCATCATCGAGGGATGGGCGCTCGGCCAGGAGGATACTGATCTCTACAAATCGCAGACCGAAGACACACGCCCCATCGAAAGCCTCGACCTTGTGAGCGACGCGCCCGATGCGCCCGACCTCAGCCGAGCGGTTTCGGTAGGTATCGCCATGGCCGAAGCCACTAACTTCGCCCGGCGGCTCGGCAATGAGCCGGGCAACATGATGACTCCCATAGAGCTTGCGCGACAGGCCGAAGCGATGGCCGCGCGCGAAGGGCTCGCGTTCGAAGCGTTTGACGAAGAGGAATTGAAAAGTATGGGATGCGGCGCGCTGCTAGCGGTCTCGCGCGGCAGCGATGAGCCTGCGCGCATGATAGTGTTGAGCCACGAGCCTGAAAAGGAAGACTTTTTTCCTCAAGGTGAAGCGAGTCAGGAGTTGATTGCGCTCGTAGGCAAGGGCATAACGTTCGACAGCGGCGGCATATCGATCAAGCCCGCCGCGAAGATGGACGAGATGAAATTCGATATGGGCGGAGGGGCCGCCGTAATAGGGGCCATGCAAGCGATTGCGCGCATCAAACCCGGCGTTCGCGTCCTCGGAGTCGTTCCCGCAGCAGAGAATCTCCCTTCGGGCAAAGCCGTAAAACCGGGCGATGTCGTAAGGAGTTTGAGCGGCAAGACCATCGAAGTCTTAAACACAGACGCCGAGGGGCGTCTGGCGCTTGCAGATGCTCTGGCTTACGCCGTCGGTCGCGGGGCCACACACATGGTCGACGCCGCCACTCTTACGGGCGCTTGCGCGATCGCGCTCGGCGCAGTGCGGGCCGCAGTGATGGGCACAGACCAGCGAATCATAGACGGTCTGATACAGGCAGGCGAGCTCTCCGGCGAACGATTATGGCAGATGCCATTCGACAGCAAGTACGCCGATTTTATAAAGAGCGACATAGCGGACGTGAAGAACGTGGGAAATCGCAAGGCAGGGACCGTCACAGCGGGCATGTTTTTGAAGACCTTTACAAACGGACTTCCGTGGGCGCACCTCGACATAGCCGGGACGGCCTGGCTCGAAGAGGAAAAGCCTTACATGTCGAAGGGGGCAACGGGCTTCGGCACGCGCGCCATGGCAGGCTTCGTGATAGACAGGGCGGCGAGACGGTAATTGATTTCGACGTTGCCTCGGCACTTATGCGAGGCATTAGACGTGCGAACACGTTGACGCTTTGGAGGACGGCGGACTATCGTTCAGGGATGAAGGTGCGCGATGTGTTGAAGTTGCTGATTGATGACGGTTGGTATCTTGTTTCTACCGAAGGGAGTCATCGTCAGTATAAGCATCCGACTAAGAAAGGCCGGGTAACAGTGCCAGGTAAACCTAATGATGATTTGCCGTCTGGCACCCTCAATAGCATTTTGAAACAGGCTGGGTTGAAGTAGCCGGGAGAATAGAAAATGCGTTATGCAATAGTCATAGAAAAAGCAGAGAGTAACTATGCTGCCTACGTTCCCGATTTACCAGGGTGTGTGGCTACAGGCACGACGGTTGAAGAAACCGAGCAGCAAATACGTGAGGCGATAGTATTCCACATACGAGGTCTGCGCGAGGACGGACTGCCAATTCCAGAGCCGACCAGCCGCGTAGATTACATCGAAGTCGCTGCTTAGGACGTCAGGATTCCCTGTTGACATAGAGCGTAGACGAAACAATTGGCCGCTCATTTCGCTCATCTTTACAATGTATATGTTTGCGGAGATAATTAGGCGGCAGGCAGTTTGTATGGTTGAAATATCTACAATGTCAGAAAAGCTGGCGCAGTATGAAAACAAGTGGGTCGCTATAAGCGAATCGGATGAGGAAATCGTGGGCGTTGGAGACAACGCTTTTGAAGCCACAGAAGACGCTGAACGAAAGGGGCACAAAGAAACGATTCTGTTCAAAGTTCCGGCGTTTGACCGCGCTTTTATACCTCAGATATGAAATTTAGATACACCGAAATTCCGAACTACCTGGACCAAAACCAGCCCTTTAAAAATGAGGGGCTACTAGACGCAGTTCAGTAGAAGCAATTGAAATACAACGGAGGAGTTGATGGAAGAGAGTTACGAAATGCTGATCATAGGGGCCGGGCCTGCGGGGCTTACCGCAGGGTTATACGGCTCGCGGTCTAATCTGAAGACTGTGATTATAGAGAAGGGCCTCGTGGGCGGAGAGTTGCTCAACACCGAGGCCATAGAAGATTACACGGGGTTCGAGCACATCAAGGGCGTAGAGCTTGCCGAGCTTATGGAACGCCACGCGCGCAAATTCGGGGTCGAGATAAATACTTACGAGGAAGTAAAATCCGTCCGCCGCGCAGACGGAATGTTCGAGGTGAAGACCGTCAACGAACTGAGCGGCGAAGAAAATCTCTACCGGGCGATAACCGTCATCGCCACAGCGGGCGGCACCCCTAGCAAGCTCGGCGTTGTGGGCGAAGATGAGTTCGCAGGCCGCGGAGTGAGCTACTGTGCCGTGTGCGACGGCGCGTTCTTCAACGGTCAGGTAATCACCGTCGTGGGCGGAGGCGACGCGGCTGTCGAAGAGGCCAATTACCTGACGCGCTTCGGAAGCCGCGTCTACGTCGTACATCGCCGCGACGAGTTCCGCGCGCAGAAGATTCTTCAGGACCAGCTATCGCAAAACCCTAAAGCCGAAATGATCTGGAACTCTGCGGTCGAAGAGATAAAGGGCAACGGCGAAGTCGACCGCGTGGTGCTGCGCGATATGAAGACGGACGAGGTGCGCGAGCATCCCACGCAGGGGGTATTCATATTCATAGGCTTCAAGCCCAACACATATTTCCTCGACGATCACCCTGCGCACGATGAGGGCGGACATCTCATCACGAACGAACGCATGGAGACGAGCGTGCCGGGGCTTTTCGCCGCCGGCGACATACGTTCGCAGATGGTCAGGCAGATAACCAATGCCGTCGGCGATGCGACGGTTGCGGCGCTCGCGGCCGAAAAGTACATAACGCACCTCAAGCACGTGCAATCGGAATCAGGCGCTTGATCGAGATGTGCCGGTCAGTCGGCATATTCGAGAGAAGAATCGGTGAATTCAGCCATCAGCCATCAGCCATCAGTGGTCTGTATTAATGCTGATAGCTGATAGCTGAACTGAGCACACTATGATTCGGTTCGTTCGCTCTAAAGATGAAGCGAAAACCTGGTTATGTTCTTAATGAAGTTATGTCTATAAGCACTTCGAATGCGCAAACCGTGAAACCGGCTATGGTGGCTGCTCTCGGGACCGGCTGGCAGATACTCGCCTTCGTGGAGATATTCTTGCTTGGAGTGTGGCTCGGCTCGATGGCCTTCTTCAGCTTCGCCGTCGCTCCGAGCGCCTTCGCCGTCCTCCCTTCGCGCCATCTGTCGGGCCAGATAGTCACAAGCACTATCTCCAAGGTCGAATCGCTCGGCCTTATAATCGGGCCTTCGCTCATCCTGATTCAGATAGTTTCCTGGCGGGCGAGGCACTCACGAGGCTTGAGTGGCGCGCTACGTCCGGCGCTTATCGCGGTGATGATAGTCGCGGCGGCGCTGTCGAAATTCTGGGTATCACCGACTATGACATCGCTTCGCAACCAGATGGGCGGCCTGATAGATGATGTGCCCGCCACGGACCCGGTTCGACTTCAATTCAACGACCTCCATCAATACTCTGTTGCGCTCATGGCAATTGCATTGTTCGCAGGAGTCGCGGCCCTTTTCTTCACCGTCCGGTCATGGCTCAAACATTAGATCAGCCGTCAGCCATCAGCCATCAGCCATCAGCCGTGATGCGTGATTCGTCCGTTGTCCGTTGTCCGTTGTTGCTTTAAATCAAGGCATTGATGAAAGCGCAACGTAAGAAAGAAATCTTTATGACCACTGATTACTGATAGCTGACGGCTGATAGCTGATAGCTGAATCCTGTGGAAACTACTACTGAAAAGAATGCCGCCCCAATGGTTGAGTCCCGGCGATACACTGAGCTTCCTCGAAAGCTCGGCCTGGTGAGCGCCATCGCCGTGCTCGTAGGCTCGGTCATAGGCACAGGCATTTTCCGCTCGCCTGCGGGCATAGCGAAAAACGTGCCCGATGAGAGCATGTATCTGCTGCTATGGGCGCTGGGCGGGTTCTTCGCTTTGTGCGGCGCTCTCACGATAGCAGAGCTTGCGGGCGCAATCCCGCGCACGGGCGGCTTCTTCGTATATCTGCGCGAAGGGTGGGGACCGCTGCCTGCATTTCTCTTCGGCTGGTCCGAGTTGGTAATAATTCGCGCATCCGCTTTAGGGGCTATCTCGACGGTCTTCGCGGAATATTTTCTCAGATCGCTTCGAATAGAAAATCAGGATGCGGTGCATTACATCGCGGCGGCGGCCATAGTCGTGGTCGCGGCATATAACATCGTGGGCGTAAGCCTCGGCGCATTCGTTCAGAACCTGACCACAGCGGCAAAATACCTCGCTCTTATAGTGCTCGTGCTTGCGGCATTCCTTATAGGCGCGAATCATCCCGCGCCCGCGCCTGAGCAGCAGACGCAGGCGGTCGGAGAAGTATCGACCACGCTCTTCGGGCTTGCGTTCATATCGCTGCTATGGGTCTATGACGGGTGGGGAGATGTTACGTTCGTGAGCGGTGAAGTGAAACGTCCCGAACGCTTCCTGCCCCTGGCGCTCATCATAGGCACACTTGCAGTCATAACGATTTATATACTCGCCAATCTGGCTTATCTTCATCTGCTCAACATCGAGCAGATAGCCAATTCGAAGCTCGTGGCCGCAGACACCGCCTATAGAATAATAGGCGACTCAGGAGTGACGCTGGTTTCGATAGCGGTTATGGTGTCGGCTTTCGGCACGCTGAACGGCTCGATGATGACGGGACCGAGGATATTTTTCGCTATGGCCGACGACGGGCTGTTCTTCAAAAAGATCGCCGCCGTGCATCCGCGATTCAAGACGCCTTACGTTGCCATATCGCTTGCGGCAGGGATGGCCGTCGCGTTCGTCCTCGTGCGCACCTTCGAGGAGTTGGCCGACACCTTCGTGCTGGCTATCTGGCCTTTTTATGCAGGCGGAGTGGCCGCAGTTTACATGCTCAGGCACAAGCGCCCGGACCTTGCGAGACCATATAAAACTTTCGGTTATCCTGTCACTCCCGCGCTCTTCCTGCTTGCGGCGCTCTTTTTACTCGGCAATGCGTTGCTCGACGACCTTCGCTATTATGGCGTGTTTTCAGGCTCATCGAAGGGCAGCGGCGCATTGCTTGTGTTCCTTATAATACTGGCGGGAATCCCCGTCTATTTTATATGGAAAGCGGCGCATTCGCCGAGGTCGTAAAAAGGAAGACGAAGGGTATTACTCTATCTTTTTTCCTCATCTTTTCCCCCGTACCGCCCAACTCTACAGCAGGAACCCGATTGCGGTTATAATAGCCGCTATGGTTCAGCGGGCAGAGATAAAAACCATAGCTCGAAAACGCGAACATCCGCGATGGCGCAGATGGGCGAAGAACATAATCGCAATCGCGCTGGGGCTTATGCTCCTCTATCACGGGTGGATACTCTTTCGCGTCTTTCGAATGAGAAGTTCGAATCCCGAAGTTACCGCCCTGATGGAGCAGCGCGCATCCGAGGCCGAGGACCAGGGCCTTACGCCCCGACGCGAGCAGACCTGGGTGCCTTACGACCGAATATCTCGAAACCTCGTGCGCGCGGTGCTTGCGGGCGAAGACTCGAACTTCTTCGACCATTCGGGCTTCGATTGGGAACAGATCGAAAAGGCTATAGAAGAGAACTGGAAACAGGGAAAGTTCAAACGCGGCGCTTCCACTATCAGTCAGCAACTTTCGAAGAACCTCTTCCTCTCAACCTCGAAGAACCCCGTTCGCAAACTGCACGAAGCCCTGATAACCTGGGAGATGGAATTGATTCTCAGCAAGCGAAGGATACTTGAAATCTACCTGAACGTGATCGAATGGGGCGACGGCGTCTACGGCGCGGAGGCGGCCTCTCGCAAATACTTCAATACATCGGCCGCCTCGCTCAGTCCTGAGCAAGCGGCCTTTCTCTCAGCGATCATTCCCAACCCGCGCGAGACCTTCAATCCTAACAAACACCGCCGCCGGGTCGAGCGCCGCCGCAATATCATAATGCGACTCATGCGCTATGTGGAGATTCCTAAAGACCTCTCCTAAAGGAAGCAGGGGTGCAGGGGTGCAGAGGGGCAGGGGAGCAGTTCCTCTTCACTCGCTCATTTATACCCAATTATCTAATCACGCAATAATTCTGATCACCCCTGCTCCCCTGCCCCCTTGCTCCCCTGCTTTTCTTATGAATTATCAACGACGGCGTCGGCTTCTATCTCAACCAGCATATCGGGCGAGATCAAACGGCTGACTTCGACCATGCTCGTGGCCGGGCGTATATCCGCGAAGAATTCGCCGTGCGCTTTTCCAACCTTTTCCCAATCGTCCATGTTCGTCACGTACATGCGCGTGCGAACGACATCTTTCATAGAGGCTCCCGCCCGTTCGAGCGCGGCTTCGATGTTTTTAAGAGTCTGCACCGCCTGCGCGTAAGCGTCATTGATGCCGACTATCTCTCCATCGGGACCGGTGGCCGTCGTGCCCGATACATGAATCGAATTGCCAATGCGAACAGCCCGCGAGTATCCGACTACAGGCTCCCAGCGTGTTCCGCTTGAAATGTTCTTCCTCTCCATTTCGACCTCCGAAACCCTCCCTTACGTTCAGGCTACTGAAATTTTTTATCCGGCCAAATATAATAACCCGGACATCCGCGAATGAGACAGCCGGCTCCCAACCGGTGAATAATTTTCTCTGGACACCTGTTTGATAGCGCATTATTTTTGACCTTGAAATTACATCTTGAATAACGGAGACACTATGGCCGAAGAAACAACATACCTCGAACTATCAGAAGGCAGCTCCCACAAATTCTATGAAGTGAAGGTCAACGGCGCGGAGGTCTCGATTCGCTTCGGTCGCATAGGCGACGCGGGTCAGACCAGCACCGCTTCTTATGAGAGCCACGAAAAGGCAAAGGCCGAAGCCGCAAAGAAGATCAATCAAAAGATGAAGAAGGGCTACGAACACGCGGTCATGGGAGAGCGCAAGAAACGGCCCGTCACTCGCCGTCACATAGCCGTAGAGCGGCCCGCTCGCGGCACCGCCGCAAGCCGTCAGCCCGCAGACAAACCCGCCCCGGTCCTCTGGAAATTCGAGTCGGGCGCGAACGCATTCGGCATATTCATAGACGAATCGCTCTGCTGGGTCGGGAACGAAGCCGGAAAGATTTTCGCACTCGACCACACGGGCGAGGTCCGAGCGAAATTCAAATTGCCCGACGGCGTGAAATGCATAGTCGCAGACGACGACTGGCTCTACGCCGGATGCGACGACGGCAAGGTCTATGACCTGAGCAGCAAGTCTCCGCGCATAGCCTACGAGATCGCCGAAGATGTCGACATATACTGGCTCGACATAAGCGACGGGGTGCTTGCGGTCTCGGACGCGCAAGGCAGCGTCACCATAATCAATCACGAAGACGAAACCCAGTGGACACACCAGAGCCGAGGCATGAACGCATGGATGGTTCGCGCGGACGAGATAGGCGTATATCACGGCCATTCAGAGGGTGTGACCATGTACGATTGGGAAGACGGCCGCGTGATATGGGAGCGCCCAACCAGGGGATCGGTGTTGTTCGGCTGGCAGGAAGAAGCGACCGTCTATGCCAGCACCCATGAAGGCAAGGTACACAGCTTCAGCAAGCGCGGCGAACCCGGAACCGTGTATCAGTGCGACGCGGCGATCTTTTCCTGCGCAGCCGCAGAAGACGGCAAGTACGTCTTTGCTGCGGACAACAGAGAGGCTGTCTATTGCTTCAACGAAGCGGGAGAGCGATTATGGAAACTCGCTACGGGGTGCGGCGCGGCCTATTCGATGCAGTTCTTCAACGACCGGCTTTACATAGTCACAACGGACGGCTCGCTCGCTTCTATTGATGCAAGCGAAGCGGCCATACAGTCGGCGCAGGAAGGCTCTATTCCGGAAGCCGTCTCGATCAAGGCTCCGCAGGTCGAAGAGTCATCCGTAACGGCGGTCGAGACAACGGCAGCGGTCGGACGCGGCGTAGAAGTCGAATGCTACAGGGAGGGCGGCAAGCTGCGCGTGCGAGTCATTTCCGAAGGGTTCAACAAAGGGTGGCGGTGTCAATTTCCGAAAGGCATACGCGAAGAGGGCGCGCGGTACGTGGTAGACGAAGTGCGCGAGGCGCGTGGCGGTTTCTATCGCGCTTATGGCAATATCAGAAAGTTAGTGAGTTGATTGATGAACATGTACGGGCGACCCTCTGTGGTCGCCCCTCGATGATCCATACCTGTCAGGTGCTTGTATATGGGTTATTACATACGATTCATCTCCAATGATGAACGAGACCTTTCGTTGGATATCCTCGAATCTGCGCTTAAACAGGCTGACGATGCCTATTCAATCGAGAGAGATGAAGATGCAGATAATTATGGCCTGCTCAAACATAACAATGATCTCTATGGCGAAGTCGATGTAAGTTACCTTGACGACCCTCTTTCCGACGAGGAGATCGAGGAACTGCTAGAAGATGCGGAAGAGGCGCAAGGCGAGAAGAAGGCCGATGTTCTAAGCGTTCTGAATAACGCTAACGCCATCGTAGCGGTTCGTGTGTTGTGGCAGGGGCGTGAAACAGAAGCAATGCTGGAAAAGATCGATCCGCTATGGCAATGGTTGCTTGCTAATCGGACAGGCTTATTACAAGTTGATGGCGAAGGCTATTACGACAGGGCAGGATTGATACTCGAAGTCGAGTATCACAAGCGACGCTATGCCTGAGGCCCGCATCGATTAGCTGCTCAGAGGACTCGATGAAGACTTTGATGGCCTTGATCAGGAAACTCTCATCAGGCTTCAGCCTGGAAATCTACATAGACAAATTCGCCGAGAGCGGTCGCCGTCTGTTTACCAGAGCTTATGAAGAGGCTCGCTCGCGCGATCATAATCAACTCGCTCCTGAGCATATACTTCTTTCCATCACGAAGATCGAGCGCCCGTTGTTTGACAAAATAATGCAAAGCCTCAACCTCGACACGGAAGCGGTCTTGGATGCCCTTGAGGCTCGTTTGGCCCGGAATGATTACCCCGGAAAAGGTATTAAGATGTCGGAGTCTGTGAAGACTCTTCTATCGAACGCTCTCAGGCATGCACGGAGAAAAGGTCGCAGGGCAATAGAATCGACAGACCTGTTCATAGCACTTTTCAAGGACGAAGGCAGTTTCCCTGTGGACCTGCTGAAGCGGCTGGGAGTTGAGCGGAACAGGGTTGTTCGATTGATAGATAAGCTGACATGATTTACGTAAAAAGGTGTATAACAAGTCGATTGATCTGAGCCGCCCTCCGCCGTTTCCTTGTCAGGTGATGTTGCCTGATCGCGGCGGCCCGATCATTTGAGGAAAACACATGAAGATTACGCTTCTTGGAACCGGAACGCCCGCGCCGTCGCTCAAGCGGCAAAGCTCGGGCTACCTCATCGAGGTCGGCAACGATCTGATAGTAATGGACCATGGTCCCGGCGCTCACCATCGGCTCATCGAGAGCGGGCACCGGGCCGTTGACGTGAGCCAGGCATTCATCAGCCACCTGCATTACGACCACTGCATGGATTATGCGCGCCTTGTGCTACAGCGCTGGGATATGGGCGCAGACCGTATCCCCGACCTCAAGGTCTACGGGCCGACGCCTATTGCCCGCATGACCGAACTGCTCTTTGGCGAGGAGGGCGTCTACGGTCCAGACATCCGCGCGCGCATAGAGCACGAAAGCAGCATCTTCGTCTTCGAGGAGCGAGGTGGGTATCCGCCTCGCAAGAGCCCCGCGCCGCGCGTGAAAGAGGTACACGCAGGCGACGTGGTTGAAGGCAACGGCTGGCAGGTCACCGTCGGCAACGCTTCACACGTTCAGCCTCAGCTCGAATGCCTCGCGTTCCGCCTCGACAGCCCTGAAGGCTCGCTCTGTTACTCAGGCGACAGCGGCGGAGTGTGCGATGAGATTATAGAACTCGCGCGCGGCTGCGACATGCTCATACATATGAACCACTACTTGAGCGGCACCGAGCCGACCACAAGCTATCGCAAGGCGTGCGGGAATCATCGGGACAACGCGGAGATCGCCAGACGCGCGGGCGTCAAGACACTTGTACTCACGCACGTCCTCGCCCAGATCGATCAGCCCGGCATACGCGAGCAGATAATGCGCGAGATTCAGCAGGAGTTCGACGGCCAGGTGATCTGGGGCGAAGACCTTATGCAACTCACGCTCGCAGAAAACGGTCTCGCCACGATCGAAGACCCATAGCGATCTCTGCTGCTGCGGCGCGAGCCGTCGTCAACCTTCGGCAGAGACCATCGGGAGTCTAACTTGTCGATACACGCCATAGGGATTATCGCATTGGTCCTCGTATTCATCATCGGCACCGTAAGGGCGATCAACCTCGGGGCGCTCGCGCTTGTGATGACGTTTCTCGTCGGCACGATCTTCGCGGGCGAGGGACTGAAGGATATGTACAGCGGGTTCCCCGTCGATCTCTTAGTGCTGCTCGCGGGCGTCACATACCTCTTCGCCATTGCCTCGAACAACGGCACGGTCGAGCGCATAGTCGAAGGGGCGGCACGCCTCGTCAAGGACAGGCGGGCGCTGATTCCATGGATCGTATTCGTCGTCGCGTCCCTTCCGGCTATGGCCGGCGCTCTGGGATCGGCAGGCGTGGCGATGCTGGCACCGCTCTCACTGCGCCTCGCCAAACGCTACGACATCGACCGGAGGATGATCGGCCTCATGGTGATTCACGGTGCAGCGGCCGGAAATTTTTCTCCATTGAATGTGCTGGGCGCTATTGTCACTCAGGCGGTCGCGCGCAGCGGCCTCGATATGTCCTCGTCGGCGCTCTTTCTGGGAAACCTTGCTTACAATGTCGCGCTCGCAGCCATCATTTACTTCACGTTCGGCGGTCTGCGGCTGAAGTTGAAGAAGCCTCAGTTCGTGCCTGCCGCCGCCGTGGGGGCACGGGCTCGCGTCGCTCACGATTTTGAGGCATCACCGGTTGACATCGCCCGGAGCGCGCCCGCCGACACTACTGAGCGCGTCGAACAGCGCGCGGAGCGCTTGGGCATCGATCAGATATGCACGCTGTTTGCCCTATTGGCCGTGTCGGTCGCGGCGCTCGGCTTCGGCCTCAACATCGGATTCCTCGCCTTCGCCGCCGCCGCGCTGCTCCAAATGATCTTCCCTGCATCGAGCGATGGAGCCGACAGGAAGATAGCCTGGAGCGTTGTGCTGCTGGTCTGCGGAATCGTCACTTATGTCGCCGCCTTGCAGCGATATGGAACAGTGCAGGCGGTCGGCGACGCCATCGCAGGACTCGGCACGCCGCTGGTGGCGGCGCTGCTGATATGTGGAGTAGGCGCGTTCACTTCGGCCTTCGCGTCGAGCGCGGGCATACTGGGAGCGATGATTCCGCTCGCTGTCCCATTCATGGCGCGAGGGGAGGTCGGTACGACGGGCCTCGTCGTCGCGCTCGCGATCTCGGCCACAGTCGTGGACTCGACGCCCTTCTCCACTGTGGGTGCCCTCGTGGTCGCAAACTCCGAGGATGAGGAACGTCCGCACATCTACAGAGGGCTACTGCTTTGGGGAGCCGCTATGGTCGTCACGGCCCCGCTGCTGACCTGGCTGATCTTCATCGTCTTCGCCGCCTGAGATGAGCGGATGATGGCGATCACTATTCCCGACGTTTTCTTGAATGCCAGGGGTCGAGGTTTCGAGCGGTACGATGGCGACAACGGAGTCTTGACGCCTGAAGAGTTCAGGGCATATAGTTCGACGCTCTACGGCTTCATCAATTGCATACTTGTAGGAATCGTATTCCCGGACATCCAATACGGTGGAACTTCATGGCCGCACAGAGATAACCGGACGCGCCCGTCCGCTCCAAATCGAGAGGAGAATCGTGATGCATAAGTTCATCGTTGCAGGCTTTCTGATTATAGCAGGGTTGTCGCTCGCGGCGCTCGCGGCGATGAATCAGGCCCGCCAGGGTGCCGCGCAGAAGCGCGAGAGTGCGCTGCTCCAGAATTACATCACCTTCACGGTGACAGCTCCGCCCGCTGCGCTCGGACTGGATCCCTTCTACAAAAAGTACGCCGACGCGCACGGCATCCCGATCGTCAGTTCGGAGAAGGTGCCCGATGAGGCGCTTCTGATGGCGCGCGACATAGTGCAGTTCATGCTCTCGGAACGCCCGGACCTCCGCAAGGAACTCATACGCAAGAAGTGGAAGGTCGCCATCATGGCCGAGACCGAAGTGACTTATGACATCCCCGAACACCGCAAGTACCGTTTGCTGCCCAGGATCGATGACGAACGGCTCACGCCTCAGCAGCGGGAGAACTACTACAAACCCGGCGGGGTCGGCACCATGACCGGGGAGCAATACTGGAACAGGCGCGGTCGCGGCTTCGGAGGTGAGCCGGACGGCGAAAACACGACCTCCTGCGCCGAGGAGAACCTGCTCGGCTATCCGGGCACGCGCTACTTCGGACAATCGCTCCTCGTGCATGAGTTCTCGCACGGCATTATGCGAGGCGCGATCTACACAGTCGACCCTGAGTATCGCAAGGCTGTCGAAGACGCCTACGCGGCTGCCAAAAAGCAGGGTCTGCGCACGGCGCAGGGCTACTATGGCAACAACCTCAACGAGTACTGGGCAGGCGGCGTCGAGTCCTACACATACTCGAACGGGCAGACGCGGGAGTGGCTGCTGGAGAACGATCCGCGGCTGTACGAACTCGTCAGGCAGGTCATCCCGGCACATAAAATGCCCGGCAATGTCTACGTGGGAAGGGCGCGGCAGCCCCGGCAGCCGCGATAGTAATTCTTCCACGTTTAAGGAGAGACTACCATGAGATCACGGCTGTCGTTTATTTTCTGTTTTGCGGCACTGATTGCGATGATTATAGGGGCTGACCTGATTGCCTTGCTGACGCGGATCAATCTGCCCGGCGATGTGATTCAACCGGCGGCGCGCGCGCAAACGTCCGGGCAGCGGCGACCGAATATAGTTCTGATCTTCCCCGACAATCTCGGCTGGGGCGAGGTGGGAGTCTATGGGAGCGTGCGCGGTGCGCAGACGCCGCGGATCGACCGGCTCGCAGCCGAGGGGATACGGCTCACCAACTTCAACGTCGAGTTCTCGTGCACGGTCTCAAGGGCGGCTCTTCTCACAGGGCGCTACGCCGTGCGAACAGGCGCAGTGCAAAACTCAGGGATTACGCAGTGGGAGGTCACAATGGCCGAAGCGCTGAGGTCTGTGGGCTATGCGACAGCGCTGTTTGGCAAGTGGCACCTGGGAGGCCGCGACTGGCAGAAAGGGCGCGCACCCACAGATCAGGGCTTCGATGAATGGTACGGAATCCCTATGACGAGCAATGAGGCGCAGACGACGACCAGACCTGACTTCGACCCCGCCACTATGGAGGCACCCTACATCTGGGAGGGCAAGGCAGGCGAGCCGTCGCGGAAGGTAAAGGTCTTCGACCTCGACACGCGGCGCACGCTGGACCGTGAGGCCGCCGAGCGAGGCGTCGCATTCATGGAACGCAACGTGAGGGCGAACAGACCCTTCTTCCTCTACTATCCCATAACCCAGATACATTTCCCCACCCTTGCGCATAAGGACTTTGCGGGCAAGACCGGCGCGGGCGACATAGGCGATGCGATGGCTGATGTAGACTACAACACGGGCCTTGTGCTCGACGCGATCGAGCGATTGGGAATCGAGCGGAATACAATCGTCTTCTGGTGCACAGACAATGGCGCGGAACAGCGGCGGCCCTGGCGCGGCTCGGCAGGCCCCTGGAATGGCTTCTACAATACAGTGATGGAAGGCGGCATCCGCACGCCTTGCCTCATTCGCTGGCCCGGCCGGATTCCCGCCGGACGGGTGTCGAATGAGATCGTCCATGAGATAGATATTTTCCCGACGCTGGCGGCGGCCATCGGCGCTGACATAGTGCCGAAAGACCGCGCGATTGACGGCGTGAATCAACTCCCGTTCCTGGAAGGCAAGACCGCCAGGTCGAACCGCGACAGCATCATCTTTTTCACTAGCGGCACCCAAACCCGCGCGGTCAAGTGGAGGGACTGGAAGTTTCACTACGCCTTTCAGCCGGAGCCGGGCGCTCCGCCTGTCGAGCCGCTCATTCGATTGTTCAACCTGCGCTCCGATCCAAAGGAGGAGTCGGACATCAAGGATGCAAACCCCTGGGCGCAAAGCGTTATGGACAAGATCGTCGCAGATTTCACGGCGACGACCGAGCGTTACCCGCACGTCCCGCCGAACGCGCCGGACCCCTACGTCCCGCCCAGGCGGAATTAGAACTTTCTGTAGACCGTCCGCGTGGTCGAGGAGGGGCCGCCCAACACGCCGCTCCTCGTCGTTTCTACGATCAGCGAGGTCGGCGATTCGAGCGAAAGCGTCTGTTTCACTTCGACCTTCATCGGCTGACCGTCCGAAGGGTTTTCGAAGTTGTGCGCCGTCGTGATGACAAGCTTATCGCCCTCCCACGCGGTCCTCGACATCTGCACCTGGATGCCGCGCCCCATCATAACCGAGTTCTTCGTCTCGGATCCGTCGAGCGCGTAAACGAACTTGAGCGGCGGCTGCATATCGCCGCGCGCGAAGAACGCATACTCGACCGTCAGCCGGCCTGCATCTTGTGTGATCGTTATGGTCGAACCCCAGCCGCTTCCCATGTCGCCTATGCGTACCCTGCGTCCGCCGCCACTGCGCCGTCCTTCACCTTCTCGTGCGGTGCCTGCCTGTCCAACTCCACCTGGCGAGGTCGCCGCCGGCTCCGGCTCGCTCGTCCACCGGCCGGAGAAGTCAGGCTTCGTTTGGGCAGTCGCACTGACGATGAAAAGTAATACCGCCGCCGCACCCAATAGATTTGCCATCAATCTCATAACGCAGTCTCCTTCAGCCAGAAACAAAATGACACGCCAATCCTATCCCGGCCGCAAGGGTGTGACAAGTCTGTCGACGCTGCTGTAGATTTACTTCAAGCAAAAAACACGGCCGGAAACCGTCGGGCCGGTGATGCATTGAACGATCGGCGCTTGGTACAATAAACCGCGTATGAGCGATTCAGGCAAGGGCGGGAAAGTAGATCGGTCACTGCTCAACCGCACATAGTCAATTGAATTCAACCGTGGACTTGGGCGGATGGAACCCGGATTTTGAGAATGCAAGGTTGAAATAATAATCGAGTAAGGTCATCGTGAAACAATTAATTTTATTCACGCTCTTGTTTGCCAGAGGTTGCAGCGCCAACGGGCCGGACTCTTCCTCTGCCCGGCCAAGCTCCGATCCGCACGCCGGACATCATGCGAGTGATCAATCGGCGGCGACCCCGGACGCCGCCTCAGCCGCTCCTGTGATCGACGACACGCCGCCGCCCGGTCCTGCGCCCTCCGGAATGGTCTGGATTTCGGGCGGCACATTCTGGATGGGCTGCGAGGATTGCAATATGCCCGACGCACTGCCCCTCCACATGGTCGCGTTGGACGCTTTCTGGATGGATGAAACGCCTGTCACCAACGCGCAGTTTGAAGAGTTCGTCAAGGCAACCGGCTACCGGACCATCGCCGAGCGTTATCCCGATCCGAAAGATTTTCCGGGCGCTGACCCTGAGATGCTCGTGCCCGGTTCGGCAGTCTTCACGCCGCCTGGGATGGATGTTCCGCTTAACGATTATATGCAATGGTGGCGGTACGTGCCCGGCGCGAACTGGCGGCATCCCGAAGGCCCGAACTCGACGATCAAAGGGCGTGAAGATCATCCCGTCGTGCATATAGCCTGGGATGATGCGATGGCTTATGCGAAATGGGCGGGCAAGCGGCTGCCCACCGAAGCCGAGTACGAATTTGCCGCGCGCGGAGGTTTGGATCGCCACCGTTACGCCTGGGGCAATGAGTTGAAACCCGGCGGCAGATGGCCTGCGAATATCTGGCAAGGGAGATTCCCATCGCAGAACACCGCCGAGGACGGCTATTACCGCACCTCGCCCGTCAAGGCATTTCCGCCGAACGGATTCGGTCTGTACGACATGGGCGGTAACGTCTGGCAATGGTGTTCCGACTGGTATCGGCCCGATTATTTCCAGACACAGGCGGGCCACATCGCCCGCAATCCGCAGGGACCGCCCGACAGCTTTGACCCGCAGGAGCCGGGCCTGGCCAAGCGCGTGCAGAAGGGCGGCTCATTCCTTTGCAGCGATCAGTATTGCGTTCGCTACCTGGTCGGCAGTCGCGGCAAGGGCGCAAGCGATAGTGGCAGTTCGAATGTCGGGTTCCGTTGCGTCCGGGCGGGATATTGAGATGTGCAGATTGGGTAATACGAAGCGTAATTCTATATTGCCGATATTGTGAGGTAGCGATTTGCTCTTGAATCGTATCGAAAAAGCTCTGATGAACAATCCGGCGCGGGCGACTCTTCAACGCCGATTCGAGGCGCGGCGGTTGCTCGCTATGGGAGGCCGCGTGTCGGGTGCCTCGGTGCTGGAAGTCGGATGTGGAAGAGGCGTCGGAACAGAGATAATTTTGGATATTTTCGGCGCTCGACAGGTCGACGCTTTCGATCTCGACCCGAAGATGGTGGAGATGGCTCGTCGCAGACTCGCGGTTCGTCGTGAGCAGGTCCGGCTGTGGACGGGGGATGTGACTGAAATCCCGGCCGAGGACAACAGCTATGACGCTGTGTTCGACTTCGCCATCATCCACCATGTTCCTGACTGGCGCGATGCTCTCAGGGAGATACATCGCGTCCTCAAGCCAAAGGGACGTTTTTATGCGGAAGAAGTCTTTGAGAAGTTCATAAATCAACGAATCATTCGGCGTCTGCTTGAGCACCCACGAGAAGATCGCTTCGATCATGACCGGTTCGTCGAGGCTCTCGAAGAAAGCGGGTTTGCGGTCATTTCGACAGATCAACTCTTGCGAAGGTTCGGTTGGTTTATTGCTGACAAACGGAAAAAGTTGTAGTAATCTGCATTCGGCGCTTCAGCCCGGACGCAAAAAGCGTGGCCGGTTTGGCTCGAATCATGTTAGCGGCAGCGGCAGGCGATCACTATGAAACTGATCAAACAGACGGTTCTGGTTTACAGAGAGGGGCGCTCCGACAAGGTCTACGAAGTAGACCTGTGCGAAGTCGGCCAGGACCGCTACGTGGTCAACTTCCGCTACGGCCGCCGAGGTACTCAACTCAAAGAAGGCACGAAGACCACTACGCCCTTGCCTCGCAAGGATGCTGAGAAAGTATTCGATTCTCTCGTCAATTCGAAAACGAAGAAAGGCTATCGCGACGCCACAGGCTCGGCGACGCTCGCGCCATCTGCTCCGCCAAAGCCTCGGCCCGCAACGCCCACAGACAGCAATGCCCGCAATCAGATGATCCTGGACCGTCTGGCCGATAAGGAAAGCGCCCGCCGCAAAGGCGATAAACGCTCTCCCGTTGATCGCGCTATCTGGCGCGCGGGCGAACTTCGATTGCGCGCTGCCATCCCTCTGCTCATAAATCTCATGGGCACGGACGACGCGCTGAGGGATTACTCCATCGCATGGGCGCTCGGCCTCTGCGGTGACGGGAGCGCAATCGAACCGCTCAGTCGTCTCTATGCAAACCCTTCGACGCCCGATATGGTACGCCGGATAGCGGGCGAGGCATTATTGAAGCTCTCTGACGAAGAGACGTGCGCTGAGTTCCGCTCGGATATGATCGAGCAGGTGCCGCGCCCCTTGCGCGAGCTTGCGCGCTCAGGCCCGGCAGATGATTTCGCCCTCGCGCTCGCGGATTATCTGAACGAAGGCGATCATCGCAACTTCGCCGTGCTCGACAGGCTCTACCTCATCGACAACGAACACGTTCGGCCCGCGCTCTTGAACCTTTTGCGCACTGCGCCGCTCGCGCCGAATTACTTCCAACGCATGCGCCACATCTTCAAGGCCGCAGAGTATCGCCGCGACGGGGAGGTGTTCGGCATACTCGCTTATCGCTTCGAGAAGGAGACGAGAGGGTATTTTCAGGGGCAATACGCCTGGGATAAAGATCAGGTCTTCGTCCGCGCCGCAGATGGCACAATAGAACGGCACCCGAAAGCCCATATAAAGAGCTCCAATGCGCCGTTCGCTTATGGCGACAAGACGCGCGCTTACCTGCGCCGCCGCGTGTGGCGGACGCTCAAGCGACTCGGCGCGCTCGACGACCCCGATTATGTGAAGATGGCCGTAGGCGTGCTGCTTCCCTTCTCTGACGTCGACGCGCAGCCGGTAAAACATTCGAGCTATTACGACTGGCAGGCGCGCCAGACCCGTCACGTCGATTGGGATGAGTATGCAAACTACCTTGCGTTCAATCACATCCTCTACGGGAACAGCCCGCGCTACTTTCTGAAAGACGGCACCATGACCTGGCGCTGCCGCCTGTCTTATACGCCCGGCTCGCCCGAACCCGCCCTGCGCGAAGAGGCGTTTCCGAAACTATGGGAAGCAAGGCCCGAAGGACTGCTTCACCTGCTTTCGGAGAGCGAATGCCGCCCCGTCCATCACTTCGCAGTGAAGGCGCTCAGAGCCTGCGCGGAGTTCTGCGCCGCGCTCGACATCGACGCTCTCCTCATGCTGCTCGAACGGCCTTATGAAGTGACTGCGAGATTCGGCTTTGAGATGGCAAAGGACCGTTACCAGCCTGCCAATCCCGATCTCAAACTCGTGCTCGCGCTTGCCGGTTGCGCCTTCGAAGAGGGACGCCGTCAGGCGCATCGCTGGATAGAAGAGAAGCGTGAGGTCTTTTTGCAAGACAGCCGATTTTTAACGGAACTGGCGGCAAGCGCGCACGCCGATACGCGCGCATTCGCAAGGGAGTTGCTGCGCTCTTCAGCGTTCGCAGATGAAGCGGCACGTTCGCTGATCGCTCGATTGATCGCTCGGATGCTTACGCTCACGGAAAACGAAATCGCCATAGCGAATGATCTGTCTGAAACCATCTTCAAGTGCTTCGGCCCTCAGTTGCGCTCCGTCGGTCTCGAAGTGGTCGCGGACCTGCTCGCGCATCCGATGCTTGCGGCGCAGGAACTTGGCGGCAACATTCTTTTGAATCACGACACCGAAACAAGAAGTCTGCCCGAAGAGATCATTCGCGCGCTTCTCGATTCGCCCTTCGAACAGGTTCGCGGCGTAGGCATAAGATTGCTCGATCAGCTTTCGGACGACGACCTGCTCGAACGCGAGAGCCTGCTTGCGGCGTTATCGATGCACGCGCTCGAAGATGTGCGCCTTCGCATACGCCCCGTCATATCGCGCATCGGGGCGAGCGGCAAAAACCCCAACTTCGTAGATCGCCTGTCGGTCTTGTTCATAAATGCATTGCTTACGCCCGGCGTCTCCGATGAAATCCAGAATCATCTCGTGGGAATGCTCAGGGACGATTTGCAGGGGTGGATGGAAGGCGTCTCAAAGCAGACGGTCCTGAACCTTATAGGCGAAAAATCGTCTGCCGCAAAAGAACTCGGCGGCATGGTGCTCGAAGCCAGAAGCGAAGAATGGAGCGAGAGCTTCCGAATAGACGATCTTGTCAAACTCTCGAACCATGAAATCAAATCCGTGCGAAGGGCGGCGTGGGTTATATTCGAGCGCATTCATGATCGCTGCCGTCGAGCTTCGAACCCCGCAGGCTACCGCGAAGAGATGGCGAAAGCTGTGCGCTTGCTCGATTCGAAATGGGAAGACTCGCGCAATCACCTTTTCGCTTTCTTCAGAGAGAAGTTCAAATCCGAAGACTTCACGCCCGCCGCTCTGATAAGCATCTGCGACAGCGTGATCGAAGAGGTTCGCACTTACGGGCGCGCGCTCATAACCGAGCACTTCGAAGAAGAAGCGGGCCAGGAGTACATGCTCAAGTTGAGCGAGCACCCGTCTGCCGACTTGCAACTCTTCGTCACAAACTATCTTGAGCGATATGCGACGGGCGTCCCCGCGCGGCTCAGGGAGCTTGCGCCCTATTTCATAAGCGTGCTTTCGCTCGTAAACCGGGGCCGCGTGGCGAAGGACCGGGTACTGGCTTTTCTGATCTCGGAAGCTGAAAAGAGCGAAGAAGCGGCGCGCATCGCCGCAGAAATTCTGACTCGCCAATCGCTGACCCTTGCCGTAGGCGACAGGGCGAAGATGATCGAAGCCATGCTCAAAATTCGAAGGCTGTATCCGCAGGTCGAGCTTCCGCTTCAGGTCAGGTCGCCGGAGGTGCGCGATGGAGTTTAATTACACCTACAGAGGAAGCACTACGGTCACAGACATTGCTGGGCGCACCGACATGTCTTTTTCGCCCGACCTGACGCGCGAGCCTACTTTCTTCACGGGCGAGCTTCGCAAGGGCGTAGAGTTCCGCGAGGCCATAAGCGCGCTGCACGATGTAGTGATTTCGGACCTGCGATTCAAGCCGAAAGACAGAACGGCTTACAAAGAGTGGGCGGCCCGGCAGGAAGCTATAGACTGGCAGATAGTTGCGGCCCAGCGTCAGGATGTCGCAGAACGAATAAAGACTCTGCAAGAAGAGCATGACGAATTATACAAACGTCGCAGCGCGCGATGGAGCGAGTACGAAAAAAGCAAGCGCGATTTTTTACAGTACATCTATGCGAAGGAGCGCGATATATGGTTCGCGCTCGACCCCGTTATAACCGTCCACCCGGACGAGGTTTTTTTCGAATGCTTCAGCGAGGATGAATCGAGCTACGGCCGATTGGGCGCAAGCTACGAGGTGTTCAAAGACGTGGGCGAGTTCGCCTGCGGCACTACGAACATAGATTACTCGGCGGCCCTATATGATGAGTTCCAGAAGATACGCAGTTATAAAACCACGCGATTCGAGATAGACCCGACGGGCTTCGACGTTCAGACGACAGGCGAAGAGGTTTACAAAGAAGTAAAGATCGATCTGCCCGATAGCTGGGTGCGCGGATTTCTGCAAGTGAGTTCGGCTATGTCGCTTCCGGCCACGACCTTCGAATTGCACCCTATGGACATTCACAACCTGTGCTTCGTGCTGCGCCGCCATAAAGAAAAACGCGGCCCTCGCAGCATGCGCTATCACCTCAGTCCGGGCCATCCCGTCAAGGTGGTCTTCGAACCCTGGGAGACCGAAGTTCCATGTCCGCGCTCTATTTATGAAGGAAACGATCCCGAAGTGATTCGCGTATGGGGCCGCCGCCGAATACACATTCTCGAACGGCTCATACCTGTGGCGAAGAGATTCACAGTTCATCTTTTAGGCACGGGTTTGCCGTCATTCTATGTAGCAGACCTCGGCGATATGTCATTCACGCTGGGGCTATCGGGATGGACGGCCAACGACTGGTCGAGGGCGGGGAATTTCGATTTGATGGCCCCGCGAGCGGATATCGACGATTTCACCAAACGCGAAGTCTTCAACTATCTCAAGCAGAACTGGGCCGAAAGCCCCGACGCTCTCGCATCGCGCCTGAACCTGGATCGCAGCCTCGTGCTCGGCGCACTTAGCGCATACACACAGGCGGGGCGCGCGATCTACGATTTGAACAAACGAGTCTACCGCGTGCGCGAACTCAGCCGCGAGCCTCTGCCTATGGAGCAACTCAGGTTCGCAAATCCGCGCGAAGAGAAAGCGACACAATTTCTCTTAGCCAACGCGACGCAGGTGACCTGGGCGATGATAGACGCGGCGGACCTGCTCGAACTCAGAGGAACCGTCAGAGAGAAGGATAAGATTTTCACTCCCTCGCTCTGGATAGATAAAGACGAGCGCATAACGCGCGCCGAATGCAGTTGCAACTGGCACAAGCAGAACAAGCTGTACAAGGGGCCT